>CAZQIT010000056.1:0-18791 GCA_964592995.1 uncultured Nitrospirota bacterium
ATACCTTCCGCAATGTCACATTCGCACTTTTATGTCCTGTCCCAATTGGCGTTGTGGTAGGGCCTTTCAAGGCGATTTTATTTTTGTTAATGGATTGAACCGTCTTTTCTGGAAGTAAGGTTCCGTATTTCTCAATACAATCAAGACCGATCTCTTCATACTCCCATGCGATATCTATCCCAGTGGCATCAAGAACCAGTTTTGTAGCTTCAAAAATTTCCGGACCCGTTCCCTCACCGGGCAGTGCTGTAATCGTATACTTTGCCATAGCTTATCTCCTATTTGTTATTGAAAATAAAAAGAGCCAACCCATCTCTTTGAGTCGGCTTATCGCTCAACCGATTCTGGCAACCGATTCCGGTAACTGATTCTGGTAACCGATTCTGGTAACCGATTCCGGCCCCAGAATCCTTCAGGCGACCTTCCATGAGGACATTAAATACCGAATTACATCTTCACGTCAAGGAAAAATCAGGGCCTGCAGAGAACACGTAAACGGTCCGGTCTTGTAACAATAGTGGATACGCGCGCACACTCTTTGATATGTAGGCGATGAGCAACGCAGCAAACTTAGAATGAATCGGTAGCCCGACTGGGGATGTTATTTTATGGATGATCCCTGAGTCGGTATGGCAGCCTGTTACCGAGGCAAGGGCGCCCCGTTATGAAATGACCCCGATCACTCGCCTGATTTCGTGCAACATCCGGTCGATCACCGCTTCGGGTGTCATCTGCGTCGAATCCAGCAGAATGGCGTCCTGGGCCGGTCTGAGCGGGGCCACTTCCCGCTGGCTGTCCTGTAAGTCCCTCTGGATGACCTGACTCCGATGGAGATTCCGGTCGATTCCCTGAACGGGGAGCGCAGTATACTGCCGCAGGGAGCGCGCTTGTGGATCGGCGTCCAGATAAAATTTAACGTCGGCATGGGGAAAGACCACCGTACCCATGTCCCGTCCCTCGGCCACTAGCCCCGCCTGTTTTGCCATGTCGCGCTGAATGGAGAGAAGGGACTGCCGAACACAGGGGAAGGCGGAAATGATTGACGACGCCTGTGTGACTTCCGGCAGTCGAAGGTGGGGTGTGGCCTCCGTGTCATCAATCCAGATGGCAAAGCCGACCGCAGAGAGCCGTATCCGAATAGATCGGCAAAATGCCTCCACAGTGGGCTGATCGTTCGGGTCAATCTCTACGGCGAGGACTTTCCAGGCGACGGCTCGATAGAGCGATCCGGAGTTGAGGCAGCCCACCCTAAGCCGCTGGGCCAGACCTGCGGCGCTGCTGCTTTTCCCCGCTCCGGAAGGTCCGTCGATCGTAATCACCCTCCCCAGGAGGGTCGATGACGAGGGTGGCGCGAAGGTTGTGGCGAGGTCGGTCATTTGTAAAATAACGGTCAGGGAGTCAGCAAGAAGAAACAATGCTAGCGTATACAGGATAGAGGGTTCGGCAGGTTAAGTCCAGCGATTCCGCACAGGGCGGCAAGAAAAAATATCGCATTTTTCTCAGAATGCAGCGCGGGAATTGCTTTTTTCGGTTTTATACACATAGAGAATGCATCGGTATTTTTATTTTTCATGAGGTCGCCCTGTTTTAAAAAGCGGTTGCCGATCTTTTGGGGGCTGGCGTATACTATGGTCAAATACGTGCGGGGAGGCCATCGTGAGCATATCTCAGAATATCCATCAGAATGCCCTGGCGGCGTTGAGCCAGGTTCAGGATGCCGACTTTAAACAAGACATCGTCTCGCTGGGCTGCGTCCAGAATCTCAATATTGAAAAGTCCCACATCATTTGTGACCTGGTGTTACCCACGCCGTTGCTTCCGGGCAAAATGGCGCTCAAGGCCCAGGCCGAAGGGAGGCTTCGGACGCTGCCTGGCGTCACCTCCGCAACCGTCACCCTCCGGTCGGAGATCAGCGCGCAGCCGCAGACCGGCAAAAACGGAATTCCCGGTGTTAAAAATATTGTGGCCGTCGGAAGCGGAAAAGGGGGAGTCGGAAAATCCACCACGGCAGTCAACCTGGCGGTGGCGCTCTCAAGCTGGGGGGCCAGCGTCGGTCTGGTGGATGGCGATATTTACGGCCCGACGTTGCCGATCATGTTGGGTGCGCGGGAACATGACCTCCTGCAAAATGAACGGGGCATCATTCCCGTTACGGCACATGGCATTCGGTTTATGTCGATGGGGCTGCTCTCCAGGGGGAGCGCGCCGCTGATCTGGCGGGGACCGATGGCGCATAAGGCGGTTCAAGAATCCCTCCTGCATGTCGACTGGGGCGAGTTGGACTATCTCCTCGTAGACATGCCACCGGGGACGGGAGATGTCCACCTGACCCTGGTGCAAACGGTTCCGGTGACCGGCGCGGTGATCGTCTCGACGCCGCAGGATGTGGGCCTGACCATTTCCATGAAGACGTTCAAGTTATTCGAGCAGACCCATGTGCCGCTCCTGGGCATCATTGAGAACATGAGTTACTATACCTGTCCCCACTGTAACACGCGCGAATATATCTTTGGCCACGGCAGCGTGGCGGAAGAGGCCAAAAAATATGACATCCCCTTCTTGGGGGAAATTGCGCTGGACCGCCAGATTCGAGAGCACTCCGACCAGGGCCTGCCCATTGTCATATCCCACCCGGAATCCCACGCCGCACAGGATTATTTCAAGATTGCCGAGCGGATCGCCATCCAGGTCGGCCTGCGCAACCACGCCTCTCGGTCCGTACAGATTATTGAGGAGGCCGAAGAACCGTCTCAGAGCTTTTCAGTATAAGAGGGGCCATGCGAACGACGTTTCAGACACCCGTCACCATTAAAAAACGGGGCAATAAAGGGCTGGAAATTGGCTGGAGCGACGGTCATGTCAGTGCGTACAGCTTTCGGTATTTACGCCAGCACTGTTGTTGCGCGGCCTGCATTGAAGAGTGGAGCGGGAAGCCGATCCTTCAGGCGGAAGCGGTCGCGCTTGATCTGGAAGGGACCCGTGTGGCGCCAGTCGGAAATTATGCGCTGGGATTTTCCTTTAGCGATCACCACGACACGGGTATTTACAACTTTGAACATCTGCGTAAAATCTGTCCCTGCGAAATCTGCCGTCCGAAAGACAAGGAGGAATAAAAATGGGAGCCATCCTGGATGAAGAGATTAAAATCAAGGCGGAGGTATTAGATGCGCAGCGGTGCCGCTTGGCGGTGGATCGTCCGGTGCTGCGCATCGGTGGTTCGTTGCAATTCCAAAATCGCACGGAGGCCAAACGTCACGCCCTAGCCGAGATGATCTTCGGGATTGAGGGGGTTTCCGGACTGCTGCTTTCTGGAAACAGTGTCACCCTCGAAGGTAAATCCCCCGAAGGTAAATCCCATGAGGATTGGGCGCCGATTGCGAGACAGGCCGGGAAGGCCATTCGGGCCTACCTGAAGTCAGAAGTATCGGCGATGGTCGAGGCCCCACCCAACTTTTCAGGGGGCGCGGAAGATCAGCTTCGACAGAAGGTGCAGCATGTGCTGGACACCCAGATCAATCCGGGGGTTGCAGCGCATGGCGGACAGGTGCAGTTGCTGGAAGTACGCGGGGACGCCGTCTACGTCAAAATGGGGGGGGGCTGTCAGGGATGTGGTATGGCTGCGGTTACCCTGAAACAGGGGGTGGAGCGGGCGATTCGACAATATGTGCCCGAGGTCGTGCACATATTTGATACGACCGATCACGCATCCGGCCAGAACCCCTACTACTCCACCGGCAAATAGACGAGACCGCACCGTTGTCTCTTTAAGGGATTCATCCACTCACCCCATTCGGCGGCTTCTTTCCCGAAAACACCGCCGTCAGATTGGCCATCACCATCTGGCCCATCCGAATGCGGGTCGAAACTGAAGCCGATCCGATATGCGGCAGCAGCACCACCTGCTCCATCTTCGCAAGTTGTGTCGGAATCACAGGCTCCCGTTCGTAGACATCCAGTCCGGCCCCCGCCAGTTGTTTCCCTGCAAGGGCGGCAATGAGCGCCTGTTCGTCTACAATCGGGCCGCGGGAGGTGTTGATTAAAAAAGCAGTCGGCTTCATGAGCAAGAGCGCCTGTGCGTCAATAAGGTGGTGCGATTTGGGTGTCAGCGGCAGATGGAGCGTGACATAATCCGACGTGCGCAGAAGACGCGGCAACGGAAGGAGACGGATCCCCATGCGCGCCTCATCCTCTGGCGCGAGGCGATGCCGACTGAAATAGACCACCCGCATGGCGAATCCCGAAGCCCGCCGCGCCACCGCCTGACCGATCCGTCCCATCCCCACAATCCCCAGGGTTTTTCCATAAACATCGCTGCCGACATATTGCGTGGGCGCCCATCCCGTCCATCTCCTTTTGGCCCCATTGCGGAGATACCGTTCGGATTCGGGCAACCGCCGCGCCACGGCCAGCATCAATGCCCAGGCTAAATCGGCGGTGGTCTCCGTCAGCACGCCGGGGGTATTGGTGACGGCAATGCCCCGCGCCGATGCTGCGACCCAGTCGATATTATTGAACCCGACGGCGTAGCTTGCGATGATTTTAAGGTGGGGTGCTGCGGCGATGACCTCAGCGTCGATGGAGTCGGTGAGCAGACAGACCAGCCCTTCCGCAGACCGCACGCCGCGCAGCAACGCTTCTCTGGAAATGGGACCATCGGGGCGGTGATACCGCAGCGAAAAGGCCGCCTGGAGTGCCGTCATCACAGGCGCTGGGAGGACGCGCGTCAGAAAGACGGAATGTTTTGAGTTGCGCTTCGGGTTTATGCTACTTTCACCCGGAAATGATTTGGAGACCGCCATGTTGACCTTCTATCATTACGCCAAATGTACGACATGTGTGAAGGCTAGGAAGGAACTCTTGGCAAAGGGGTACCTCTTGAAAGCCGTGGATATTACCACAGCGCCGCCTGATACTGCGATGCTGGTCGCGCTCATCCAAAAAAGTGGGCGGCCTTACACCGATTTCTTAAACCGCAGCGGCCAGGCTTATCGGGAGCAAAACCTGAAGGAGAAGGTCTCCCGTCTCTCGGAGCGGGAGATCGTGGCGATCCTTTCGCAAAACGGACGCCTGATCAAACGCCCCATCGTCACAGATGGGGAAAAGGTCACTGTCGGCTTCAACGCGACCGAGTTCGCACGGGTGTGGTGCGGTCCATGACCGAAGCCTTTTGCGCCGCATCCTCTTGCCGTTCGACACGACCACGGGAATTATAGACCGCATTTTGAGGAGCCTTCACCGATGGACCACACGACTGTTTTACATGCCCCGGCCTATGAAACGCTCTGCGCGGAGGGCGTGACTATCCTGATTGATCCGGCCAGGCCCAACTGGGTCGGCACGGATGAACGCGGTGCGGCCATTCTCTCATTGTTTGACGGAAAGCGCACCTTTGGCGCAGTGGTCTCGCACTATGCTGTCCAAACCGGTCTTCCCTTTGCCCAGACGTGGCAGCATGTCGATACCCTCGCGCGGGATGCCCTGAGTCAGGAATTTCTGTCCGATCTGCCGATGCCCCCGCGTTCCTATGCCGGACGCGCGACATACCTGACTCCGGCCCTTTCCGAACTCTGGATTCACACGAACAATTCCTGCAATCTGGCCTGCCGCCATTGTCTGGTCTCCTCCGGGCCGGATGAAGACCGCGGCCTTCGCACCGAACATCTGATGGATCTCATCTCCCAGGCGCGCGCAATGGGAACGCGCCGATTCTTCTTCACGGGGGGCGAGCCGTTCCTGCGAAAAGATATTTTTACGTTCATTGACGCGGCGCTGGCCGACCCGAAGGCGCAATTGGCCATTTTGACCAACGGCCTCTTGTTTACCCCAGCCCGTCTTGCGGCGCTGATGCGCCATGACCCTGCCCGCCTGCAAATTCAAATCAGCTTGGACGGCTCGACGCCGGAGATCAATGATCCGATTCGCGGTGCGGGAAGTTTCGCCAGAATTTCGGAAGGGATCCGCGCGGCCATCGGCGCGGGCCTGTCGGTGACCGTCAGCAGCGTCATCACCGAAACCAATGCCGAGGATATCCCTCATGTGACCCGCTGTGTGGCGGCATGGGGCGGCAAGACGCACCATCTGCTCTGGCTTCACAAACGAGGACGGGCGGACGACGGGGGAATCGACAAGACCCCCACCGTGGAGAGGGTCATTGATGTGGTTCGGAGGGCGCGCGCGGCCGGAGATGAGGTCGGCGTCACGATTGACAACCACGAAGCGGTGAAGGCGCGGCTGCGTTATCCCATCGGCACCCGGCGCGATCTTTCGGGTGCAGGCCTTTCCACGCTCTGCGTCTACTCCGACGGCGCGGTCTATCCCTCCGCCGCCATGGCCGATACCCCCGCATTGCGCCTGGGGAGTATCCTGACCCACACCCTTGCGGAAATATGGAAAGCCAGCGCCGATGCCCAGGCCCCCCTGACCGTTTCAGAAAAACCGATCTGTCAAAGTTGTCCCATCCGGTTCTTTTGCGGTGGCGGCGACATGGAACATGCCTATTTTCACGGCGGATCGTTGATGGCCCACGATCCTTATTGTGAATTGCACAAGGCGATGTTTGCAGACGCCTGGACCGATTTAACGATGGCGCGCAGGGAGTTGGTTACAACGCACCGCTCCGGATTTACCGCGCCGGTGCTCTATACCGGCATGGGCGAACAGGCCATCACCTGCGCCACCGAAGAGACGCCGCCATCCGTCATGACCAGCCGTTCGGAGTGTGTTTTGACGTTCGATCTGGATGCCCCACGTCAGGTTGTCCGCGCGTTTTACGGGGCCGCCGCCGAGACCCCTTCCGCCGAGCTTTGCTGTCCCATTCAGCCGGATGCCGCCGATCTTGCGCACATTCCCGCAGCCGTGATAGAGCGGTTCTACGGCTGCGGATCGCCGGTTGGCATGGCCCATATCCGCCCCGGAGAGCGCACGCTTGATTTGGGCAGCGGCGCGGGGATTGACGTCTTCATTGCCGCCCGAAAGGTCGGACCGGAAGGCCTGGCCATCGGTGTGGACATGACGGCGCAAATGTTGGGCGTGGCGCGGGGGGCGCAGGGGGAGGTTGCACGCAATCTGGGATATGACGCCGTCGAATTTCACGAAGGCTTTCTGGAGGCCATTCCCCTGCCGGACAAATCGGTCGATCTGGTGACCTCCAACTGCGTCATCAATCTTTCCCCCGACAAAAAGGAGGTCTTTTCCGAAATGTGGCGTGTGCTGAAAGATCATGGCCGGATGGTGGTGGCCGACATCGTCTCCGATCAGTCCGTTCCGCCGCATCAGAGAAAAGACCCCCGTCTCTGGGGGGAGTGCATCAGCGGGGCGTTGACGGAGGAGGCGTTCTTGGCCGAGTTGGAACGGGCCGGATTCTACGGAATCGAAATTTTAAAGCGCGAATTTTGGAAAGAGGTGGACGGCTTCCGTTTCTCGTCGATCACGGTGCGGGGCTACAAATTCGAGAAAACGGCAGGCTGCGTCTATATTGGGCAGACGGCCACCTACCGGGGGCCATTCAAGGGAATTAGCGACGAAGAGGGGCACTGGTTTCCCCGCAACGTGGCCGTAGAAGTCTGCACCGATACGGCAGCCAAACTTGCCCACCCCCCCTATACAGGGCTATTTTCCTTGATCGGACAGGAGGTGCAACCTCCGCAGGGCGTGACCCCAAGTTGCGATTTACAAGCGGGCTGCTGCTAAGGGCTGGCCCAAATGAATAACATCCACACAGGTCCTCTACACTGCACTCCATAAGATCGGAATTGACAAAACGGAGGCGGTTCGGCTAGATTAGCTCCGTTATTTTAGCAAGTCGGATTCACCCGTCGCCATGTTTGTCAGAGAGACGTCGAATATCGTTCAGGTCAAAGTGGGTCAGGTGTTTCGCATCCGGTTTTGGGAGGACCGGACACGGGGCAGCCGATGGCAGCCGACTTATGATCCGCTCTTGTTCACACTGTTGTCGGATGATTATCAGAGAACCCGCAACATCCGCGTGGATGATGTGGGAATGCGCTATTTTGAGTTTTTGGCCGCAAAAGTGGGCCAGTATGAGATGATATTTGAATTGCGATATGGCTGGAAGTTTGCCGCAGAAGATCGTTCAGCCTATGTCATCGAAGTCATCGCCTGAAAGGTGTCGTTTGATCTTCATTTAATCGTATGGTCCCATCGTCTAGTGGCCTAGGACGTTGGCCTCTCACGCCGAAAACACGGGTTCGAACCCCGTTGGGACCACCCCGCCGATCCGAGGGCATCCGAAGCCTCCTGCCTGTCCCTTCCGATTTCCGTTTCAGGATCCAGATGCGCCCATAGCTCAGTTGGATAGAGCACTTGACTACGAATCAAGGGGTCGGGAGTTCGAATCTCTCTGGGCGCACCCGCGTGGCTCCCGTCGCCCGTCGCGACGATCCTTATGGCCGTATCGGTCTCGGATGTCTAGCGGGGAGTCTCTTTGATCCAGCAGTCGAACAGAAGGCCATCTTCCTTCGGCGCGCGATAATAATTCCGCCGCACACCCACTTGTCGGAAGCCGAACTGTTGATAGAGGCGTTGTGCGCCCAGATTGGATGCACGCACTTCCAGGAGCACTTTCGAAGCCCCCCGCTCTTCCCCCAGACGAAACGCAAAGTGGAGCAGATTTTCTCCGATCCCCCGCCGCTGTTTGGCCGGATGCACCGCAAAGTTCATCAGCCAGAGTTCATCCAACACCTGCCACAGCAGGATATACCCCACAATTTGTGCATCCTCTTTTTCTACATAGGCCAACGAAAAAGGGTGGGATAGCTCGGATAAGAACATTCCCCTCCCCCAGGGGTCCGGGAAGACGGCTGTTTCAATGGCAATCACCTCATTCAGGTCTTCGATGCACATTTTTTCGGTCATGGCGATGGTGACGAAGGGGGTAACTCCTTACCGCATTCGGGGGAATGGACTCAGATAAACAGGCAGGATCGCTTCAGGAGGATGGCGCTCGCCAGCAAGGAGACGACGAAGACCCTCTCTGGCCACACCCGCCGCCAGGGAGGGCGAAGCAGAAGCGTGGGGGAATCCGCACCGTTTTTTCAGCCGATCTGAAATCCGATCCGTATATAATTTGCTTCCCACCACGCGCAGATCATGATTTAAGGCGTCCAGATCGTTCAGCGCGGCCTCGAATGAGGATGCTGTATCGGGGAGCAGACGGGTCAGGGCATGGGGAGTCTGTTCAAACAGCGCCCAGTAGACTTCGTCCTGACGCGCACAAATCAGGGGGACAATCCACCCGGTACAATCCGGATCGACTGCGGCATAGGCCGAAAGGGTGGAGACGGGGATGATGGGAATGCCCGTGCCCAGGCCCAGCCCTTTTGCTGCAGCCAGCCCGACACGCACACCGGTGTAGGAACCGGGGCCGACCGACACCGCAATGGCCTCAATGTCGGCCAGCGTTATCCGATGCCTGGATAACAGCGTGTCAATGGCGGGCAGGAGAAGTGCCGCGCGACCGATCTCCGTGCCAAAGCGATGCGCTTCCATCCACCCCGTCTCATTCTCGCCGTTGGCGCCCGACCCGCCGTTGGCGCCCGACATTACGGCCACCCCGCCATCTGGCGTTGCCGTGTCAATGCCCAGGATCATCATGGTCGGTGCCCGCCTTGATCCAACGGATGCACTTCCCTGAATTTCAGCGTCACCGTGTCGCCTCCCGCTTCTGCGTTTACGAGAAAAGGGAAGTCAATCTCTCCGATCTTGCGATAATCTTCAAATATGAAGACCGACTCTGGTGTGCCATCCGGGTGAAAGCGTTCAACGCGCAGGAGATGAAAATGGATCGGATCAATCCAGAGCGTCTCAATGAGGGGAGGGTCGGAGTGCATTTTCAGCATGTCTCCCTGCCGCCGCAGACTGAACGACCCTGACGGCGAAAGATTGGGGATCGCGGCTGCGTCTACCCAATCCATTAGCGCCATGGCGCCACGTAATTCAATCTTGGAGACGGGGAGCGCATCGATCTTCTCTATTTCATCCCGCGCCACGGAAATGACTCGACCGGTGTTGGGGGTCGTCAGGATCAGATGAGATTCGGTGCGTGTCAGGTTAAACAGGGTGTTTCCGAAAAGGCTGAAGCCTTCGATCTCGGTTCGCTCTCCCGATTGCCATCTGGCCGCAACGGTGTGTCGTCCATGCGTGTCGGTGTCGGCGGAGAGATAGAGCAAGCTGTCAAACCCGCGCAGCGCGTCCCGTTTGGATTGGTAATGCGTCAGCAGGGCCGCAAGAGAAATTTCGCCGGCGTCGGGGGTCGGTCGGAGGGGGCGCATACAACCGACGAGCAGCATCAGCAGCAGACAGATCGCGTTCAAACGGCGCATTCCGATTTCCTTCCCGTTGCCGTTGCCTGGAGTTGGGTTAAGACACGCGGGTACGGGTCGATGTGTGCGGCGGTACCGCCGTGCGGCAGCACTAAAACTGCTCCAGCGCTTCGGTGATATGGGCCACCCCGACCTGTCCGGGGATGTCGATCCCTTCCTGCGCAAGTTGTTTTTGATTGCGGGCTGGGAAAATGAATTGGGTAAATCCCATCTTTTCTGCCTCTTTGATTCTGGGAATGGCCTGTTGAACACCGCGGATTTCCCCGGCCAGTCCGACTTCCCCAAAGACAACGGTCGAGGCCGGGATCGGCCTCTCTTTAAAGCTGGAGGCCACCGCCATGAGGATGCCCAGATCAATGGCCGGTTCATCAATTTGAATGCCGGTGACGACATTGACATAGACATCATGCCCCGAAAGTTGCAGGCCCGCGCGCTTCTCCAAAATCGCTAGCAGCAGCGAAACTCGATTGGAATCGACCCCCAGCGCCATCCGCCGCGCCGTCCCCAGATACGATGGCGAAACCAGTGCCTGGAGCTCTACCAGAATGGGACGCGTGCCTTCCTGCGCGGCGACGACCACGGAACCCGCCGTGTGGAGCGGCCGTTCGGCCAAAAAGAGGCCGGAGGGATTTTCGATCTCCACCAAACCCGACCCCTTCATCTCGAACACGCCCATCTCGTGCGTTGAACCGAACCGGTTCTTGACCGCCCGAAGCAGTCGGTAAGCGTGACTTTTATCCCCTTCAAAATATAAAACCGTGTCGACAATATGCTCCAGGACGCGCGGCCCGGCAATGGCTCCTTCTTTGGTCACATGCCCGATGATGAAAACCGCCACGCCGGTTCGTTTTGCGTAATACATCAACTGCGCCGCCACTTCCCGAATCTGGGTGACACTGCCGGGGGCCGAGCTGACTTCGGTGGTATAGACGGTTTGAATCGAATCGACCACGATGATCCGTGGCGACATCGCTTTGGCATGATGCAGGATTTCCTCGAATGCGGTTTCGGCCAGAAGATAGATGTTGTCCGAAACGATCCCCAGGCGATCGGCGCGCATCTTGATCTGCCCCACCGACTCCTCGCCGGAAACATAGAGCGCCTTCTCTCCTGCCTTTTGCGAAAGGCTTTCCAGGTTTACACCTTCCATGCGGTGGAGCGCCTGAAGGATCAGGGTCGATTTACCGATGCCCGGATCGCCCCCGATGAGCACGACCGAACCGGGCACCACGCCACCTCCCAGCACCCGGTCCAATTCGGAGAGTCCCGTCTTGAATCGGCCTTCCCGCAGAAGGCTAATTTCCGAGAGGCGCTTGAGTCCCGTGTGCGTCTCCGGCACGTCCGCCTTCCAACGGCCTTCCGTCCGCTCCTCCACGAAGGTGTTCCAACTGTTGCAATCGGGGCATTTCCCCAGCCATTTCGCCGATTGAGAACCGCACTGCTGGCAATAAAAAAGTGTCTTGTCTTTAGCCATACACGTCTTGGCGGGATTCGCGTTGACCCCAGAACAGGTTAAAATGGAAGATTGCGATTTTGGGTGATATGAACGACACGGCGTAGGAATGGTTGGCGGGTCGCCCCTAGCGGAGGGCGCTTTTGATGAGGTCTGCGGCCACAGGATTCATCAAGGTGAGGGCCAGGATCATCAGAATAATCATGAAGTTTAATTTTTGATTCAGGCCGTTAATCTTTCCTTCGAGATTGCCCCGTAATCCCTCTATTTTCCCTTCGAGACCAACCCTGATGGCTTCCATTTTGCCTTCGAGATCGACTTTGAGGCTCTGGAGTTTCCCTTCGAGATCGACCTTCAATGTCTGGATTTTTCCTTCGAGACCGACTTTCAGGGTCTCTGTCTTCCCTCCGAGATCGACCTTCAGTTTGTCCATTTTCTCTTCGAGCTTCTCAATTTTTCCCTCAATCCCAACTTTGAGAAGCTGTATGTCTGCCTTGACAAGCTGTATGTCTGCCTTAATAAGCAGCAGGTCGGATTTTGTGGCCAGCTCGTGGGTCAGCTCGTCCCGCAGTTCGAGCTTTTTTTGAAGCGCAATGTCTTCGGCCTTCTTTTCGATGATCTCAAGACCGATTTCAATGGCAGACGTCACCTTGTCGGCCGGGTCTCGTCCGATCCGATCTTCCAGAAGATGATAGATGTTTTGGGGGAGTGTCTGTGCCATGCTGCCACCTTAACAAAGGATGCCGAGGGTGTCAACGCTGGCGGCCCGGATTGGAGTAGAATGAGGGCCATGATGTTCCTTTGGAAAAAGCGTGCCGACGTGGCACGGCTGATCCGGTTCGACAAACCCTACGGCACGCTGTTGCTGATGCTTCCCACCCTCTGGTCGCTCTTCTGGGCCTCTGGGGGTCGGCCTGCGGCGGCTCATCTGGCGGTCTTTGTTCTGGGCGCGTTTCTCATGCGAAGCGCTGGCTGCGTCGCCAACGACATGGCCGACCGAAAATTTGACGCGCAGGTTGCGCGCACCCGCAATCGACCCCTAGCGACGGGGTCTCTCACGCTGGCTGAGGCCTTTGTTGTTCTGGGCATTCTGCTCGCGCTGGCCTTTGCGCTGGTGTTGACGCTCAACGCCGTCACGATTCTTTTGAGCTTCGCGGCGCTGGGCGTGGCGTTGCTCTACCCCTTCGCCAAGCGGTTCACCCCGCTGCCACAAATCGTCCTGGGAATTGCTTTCAGCTTCGGCATTTTGATGGCCTGGACGGCCGCACGCGGTGCAATGACGCTGACGCCGGTACTGCTCTTTTTCGCCAACCTCTTCTGGGCGACGGGTTATGACACCGTCTACGCCATGATGGATCGGGAAGAGGACCTCAAAATCGGTGTTAAATCAACAGCCATCCTCTTCGGTTCGAAGTGCAGGAGCGCCGTCGGCCTGTTTTACGCGCTGGTGATTGCCCTGCTATTTTGGGCGGGGAGAGCGGCGCAGACGGGGATCACCTATAATACGGCCCTGGTGGTGGTTGCGTGCGGGTTCGCCTGGCAAGTCGGCAGGTTAAGAGACGCCCCGTCCAAAGAAACGCTCTTTGCCCTGTTTCGCGCGCAGGTCTGGGTGGGCCTGGTCATTCTGATGGGCATTGTGTTGGGTGTGAGGCCCGGCTGATCAAAGACGGGGCCAGACCCTTTCCACCCAATCGGGTTTTCGGTATACTGCGCCATGGTGCGAATATATTGGAGGAGGTTGAGGGCTACGACATGCTTTTTGGCCGAAAAAAGAAAAATCCGATTGTGATTGCCACCAAGCCAGTGGAGAAGTGGACCTACACCACCTGCGGTTATTGCTCCACCGGCTGCTCGCTGGAAGTCGGCACCGACAAGACGGGACGGGCCATCTCCACGCGCGGCGTGATGGACGCCGACGTCAATCGCGGCAAGCTGTGCCTGAAGGGCATCTTTGAATTTGAGGTCTTTGGCGCCCCCCATCGCGGCACGCACCCCCTGATGCGTAACGCCACGTTCGAGCCGTATCACACGGCAACCTGGGATGCGGCGTTGGATCACACCGCCTCGGAGATCAAACGCATTCAGGCGACGTATGGCCGCGACAGTTTCGCCATCATCTCCACCGGGCAAATCTACACGGAGGAATTCTACACCCTGGGCAAACTGGTTCGGGGCGTCATCGGCACCAACAACTACGACGGCAACACCACCCTCTGCATGGCCTCCGCCGTATCGGGCTACAAGCGCTCATTTGGCAGTGATGGGCCGCCCGGCTGCTATGATGATTTTGAGCATACGAATTGCCTTTTGGCCATCGGCTCCAACCTGCCGGAGCAACACCCCATCATCTATTGGCGGATGAAAGACGCCCTGGATCGGCGCGGGTTTCCGCTGATCGTGGTCGATCCCCGTGTCACGATGCTGGCACAGATGGCAAATTTTCACCTTCCCCTCACGCCTGGCACCGACCTCTGTCTGCTCAACGCGATGGCCCACGTTATCCTCAAAGAGGGGCTGGAAGATCGGGCTTACATCGCCGCCCATACCACCGGATTCGACGACTTTGCCCGTCTGGTCAAAGACTACGATCCGGGGATGGCAGCCCCCATCACCGGCATTGATGAAGACACCCTCCGAAACGTGGCCCGTCTCTATGCCCGCTCCCGGCCCGCGATGACGATCTGGACGATGGGGATCAATCAATCCACGCACGGCTCCGACGGGGTGGCGGCCATCAACAACCTGAACCTGATTACGGGCAACATCGGCAAGCCGGGTGGCACGTCGCTTTCGATTACCGGCCAGTGCAACGCCATGGGTACACGCGAGTTTTCCTCCTGCTCCGGGCTGCCCGGCTATCGCCAACTGGAAAAAGAAGAAGATCGCAAGTTCATGGCCCAATTCTGGGGCGTGGACGAGAAGTTCTTCCCCGAAAAACGGGGCCTGTTTCAGACCGACATCTTCCCCGCCATCGAGTCGGGGCAGATCAAAGGACTCTGGCTGATCGCCACCAATCCCATGACCTCCATGCCCAATACCGCCCGCATCAAAAAGACGCTGGAGAAGCTGGAATTCATGGTGGTGCAGGACATTTGCACCGATGTGGAATCGACAAAATACGCCCACGCCTTCCTCCCTGCCGCCATGTGGGGCGAGAAGGAGGGGATGTTCACCAACACGGAGCGACGGGTCAACATCGTGCGATCGGCGTTGTCACCGCCGGGCGAGGCCAAGCCTGATCTTTGGATTTTTAGCCAGATGGCCAAGCGATTCGAGCAGGGGCAGAAGATGACGTTTCCCGAAACTGCGTCCGAGGCGTTCGAAGAGATGCGGCAGGTTTCGAAGGGGCGGCTGTGCGACTATTCGGGCTTGACCTACGAGAAGATTGAGGCCGCGCGCGGCATCCAGTGGCCGTGCAATGAGACCCATCCCGAAGGGTCACCCCGGCTTTATACAGACGGCGTATTCCCCTATCCGGACGGCCGGGCGAAACTCCTCCCGCTGCCGTTTGTCGACAACAACGAGCGGCCTGATGCGCAATACCCCTTCTGGCTCAACACGGGCCGCGTGGTGGAGCATTGGCATACCCGCACCAAGACCGGGAAGATTGGCAACATCAACAAATTTAGCCCGACGCCCTACATGGAAATAAACCCCGCTGCGGCAGAGAGGTTGGGATTACGCCCGATGGACTATGCCTGCGTGGCGTCTCGCCGTTCTTCCACCGTCGTTTTGGTGATGCTGACCCAGCGCGTGGCCCCCAATGCCGTCTTCATCCCGATGCACTATTACGATTGCGTCAACCGCCTCACACTGGGCCTGCTTGATCCCTATTCGCGCCAGCCCGCCTACAAACAGTGCGCCGTCCGCATCGAACGCGCCGCCGACCAAGAGGCCGCAGCCCTCACCAACCATCAGGCCAGGACCTATTGAGGGAGACCGCAGCGTTATCCGTTCCCGATTGTTCTCCACACCCCCTACAATGCCCTTGACAGATTTTTGGCTGCTAGTGTAGGATAGCGCTCCCTTGCTTGTGTAAGGGGTCAATTTTGATTGGGGCGCGCCAATGAATGAAGAGCAGGGTACGAAGGTTGGAAAACTGATTTTTTGGGTGACGCTTGCGTTTTGTTCGTGGATTATCTGGTATATCACCGCGCCGCCGTCCTGACTCCGGTGTTTCCGGAGTGATGTTTTTGGGCGCCGTGAGATTGATTTGGGGATGTATTCAGGGGGACATCATGGACGGTGAAGGTCAGGAGAAGTGGGGGGTCGTCAAGACGGCTGCGGTGTTTCTGGGCTGCTTTGCCGTTGCGGCGGCTTACTACGGGTTTTTGAATTGGGTCATGATGGTGCATGCGCAGAACCTGCCGTTCCCGTACCGTTAGAGGCAGAGTGGGACAGGGCGTAACGCTTGGTGGCCCATGCGGGGAAGATTCCAGAACGTCTGAGGAGGCTGAAATGGACAATGTGAAGAGTGGTAAGGTCGTAAAGTGCTGGGGTTATGCCTTGCTGGGGTTGATGGTGCTCTCCCTTCTGCTCCCGTTCGCGCCGTTGGTTTTGTCGGCGGCGGCGGAAGAAGCGCCTGCGGCGGATGGCGCTGTGAAGGTCGAGACGGCCAAAGACGTTTACTATAAAACGGAAGGCATCGTTTCCGGCCCGCCCGCTCCGAAACTGAAGTACCCCGACGATTATGGCTCTTACGGCGGATTCCAGAGCCGGACGCTTCTTTGGATAGCCAACCAGCAGCATCTTTACTTTGGAAGTTTTGTTTTGGCAGTGCCGATGTTCGTGTTTGTCATGGAGCTGGTCGGCATGCTCCAAAAGGATAGAAAGATAGGCAAGAAGTATGACGACCTCGCCCATGAAATGATGAAGATCAGCCTCACGGCCTATTCCATTACGGCCATCTTGGGCGGCTTGCTCATCTTCACCTTCCTCGCGCTCTATCCGGGGTTCTTTGGCTATCTCGCCAAGATTTTCAAGCCCGTCATGCACGTCTATGCCCTGCTCTTTATCTTGGAGAGCGGCACACTCTATATCTATTACTACGGCTGGGACCGGATGAATGAGAATGGGTTTTCGAAGTGGTCTCATTTGTCGATCTCCCTGCTTTTGAACACGATTGGGTTGGCGCTGATGTTCTTTGCCAATTCGTGGGTGGCCTTCATGCAGTCCCCTGCGGGTGTGGATGATCAGGGGCGGTTTTTGGGGAACATCTGGCGGGCGATTCACACGCCGCTCTGGGTTCCGATTGTGGTGCACCGTATCCTGGGGAACGCGGCATTTGGTGGTGGCGTGGTGGCGGCCTATGCGGCCTACCGGCTCTTGGCAGCCAAAACCCCTGAAGAGAAGGCGCATTACGACTGGATGAGTTACACGGCAATGTTCATGGGGGTCTTGAACCTGATTCCGCTTCCCTTTGCGGGTTATTGGCTCATGCGTGAGGTGTATGCCTATCGGCAGCAGATGGGCATCACGTTGATGGGGGGATTGCTGGCTTGGGTGTTTATTATGCAGGCCACCATGATCGCCACCCTGTTTGTTACGACAAATTACTACCTTTGGCAGGCGATGGGGCGGATGCCGGGTGGGGAGCGATATTATAAATACTTCAAATATCTGCTCCTTGTTCTGATCGTTTCAACGCTGGCTTGGCTGACGCCGCACACGCTGGTGATGTCTCCTGCGGAGTTGAAGGCGATGGGTGGGGCGCAGCATCCGGTGGTTGGAAACTATGGCGTGATGTCGGCCAAGAACACGGCCATCAACACCATCATCACGGTGACGGTGCTCTGCTTCATCCTTTACCAGCGCTGTAACAAGGTGCCGACGGTAAAATGGGCCAAGTGGGGGAATCTGGCGTTGGCAGCCCTCTTCATCGGTGCGGAGATAAACATCATCTTCTTGGGCATCTACGGCTATTACATTCCGGCGAACGTCCGCATCGGGTTGTCGGTTCCGCAGGTCTGCACGACGCTCACGACGCTGTTTGTCGGTGTTACAATCAATACGCTTATGCTCAAGGATGCGCGGTCGTTGGGTGAAATCCGCTGGGGAACGCTCTCGACACGCGGGGCCTATGCCCTCTTTCTGCTGGCCGTCTCTTTCACTTGGACGATGGCGGTGATGGGCTACATCCGCTCTTCTGTGCGCCTCCACTGGCACATCAACGAGATCATGCGGGACAATTCGCCCTGGGCCTTCACCAATCCCATCGGCTACGCGGGGAACATCAACAGTCTCAATGTGCTGATCTTCTGGACGATGCTCCTGTTCGTCTTCTGGCTGGGGTCGCTTGCGGCCCATAAGGTGCCTGCCAAAGAGGAGGCCCGTGTGGGCGGTGAGGTGCCCGTTCCGGTCGGAGGGCATTAAGTCCTGGATGAGCGAGAACTTTTCTGTGAAGATGTACAGTAAACAGGGTGGAATCAAGGTGTGCGACATCCAAACATTGAGCAACTTCGCAAGTTGGTTCGCGCGCTAAGCTACGTTGTATCCATCCATGCTGCAGAGGAACTTGAGGATGACAACCTTACAGTCTTCGATCTCGAAAATATCGTCCTCACAGGCAAAATCGTTGAGTGGCAACGCGATCGAAAAACCCGCGAAATCAAAGGCATCATCCACGGCCTTACGGTCAGCGGTTTACAAGCAGAAATCATTGCCAAAATCGGAGCAGATGGCAGACTTTTCGTCATCACCGTCTACCTTGCCTAGCCAGCGATGTGCTTCTTGCGGCCATGCGAGAGTTCAACGCCGAGAAGTTACCCGTAGTTTCGGTCATGGTCGAACACTTTTGGTGATTGAGGGGCTTCCCCTTTTGTCATGTTCAGATTGTGGGGAGTCGTATTTTACCGCTCAAACTATGCATGAGATTGAGCGGATCAAAGTGCTTCGTAAATCTGTGGCGAGTTATCGCCAAGTCTCGGTAGCCACATATTTTGTAGGTGACCTGCCCAACAAGGTGCTCAAGCTGACCGCAAAAAGCGCGGCAGCTTAGC
>CAZQIT010000057.1:0-24532 GCA_964592995.1 uncultured Nitrospirota bacterium
TCCCCAAAGGAATCGCATCCACCACCGTCGCACCCGTCACGTCCGACGGGCCGTTGTTGGTCACCAAAATCGTGTAGATCGTATTCGTCCCCGCCACATACGTGAGCGTCCCGTCCGTCTTGGTCACCGACAGATCCGACTGACGGACAATGGTGGTGTTGTCGAACACAGTATTATTTGTCGTGTGGTTATTCCCAACCACGGAAATCTCTCCTCCGCCGCTTACCGCAGCGACATTCGCAACCAGAGAGAAGGCGAAGGCGGAAGGTATATTCACCACTAGCGTGATGGGGCTGCTTGACACGCCCGCTCCCAGTGGCGCGGCGCTGGTACAGGAAAGTACCCCACAGCCCCAGCCGAGACCAGACATGCTGGAAAAGGAGATGCCGACGGGAAGTGTGTCGCTCACCGTAATGCTTCCTACGGAATCTGCCGTTCCCATATTCGTCACGATGATCGTGTAGCTCCCCTGGGATCCCGCTATAAAATTGCCCGTATGGGTCTTGCTGATGATGAGATCGGGAGAGGTGACGGTTACATCGTCGCTCGTAATGCCTGGAAGGGTCCCATTGAAATTACTGAAGACATAGAGCGGTTCGTTGGTAATAAGCCCTCCAATGGGGCCTGATCCGGTGACACTATTGCTGTAACTGCCGTCGAGCACGGTGTTTGAAATAAGGACTGTAAAGATCAGACGGACGCTGCCGTCTCCGGTGATATTAAACCCCGTCCAAATTGGATTATTGAGGCCAACAACTGGATTAGAAAAAACTCCAGAACGAAACGATCCGTTGGTGAAACTGACCGTATTCGTGGAAAAATGAGTGAAGCCGGTGGGAAGGAGGTCGTTAAGGGTAACTGCACGCGCAATACACTGGCCCAGGTTGGTCACGGTGATTTCATATTGGGCAGTCGTTCCGAGCGGCGTATTCGCCACGACCGGCGTCAGCGCACGCTTTGTGATCTGCAGGGTCGGCGCACTGCCCGTAACCGTCACGATGGCATTCGCGTTTGTTACGCTGTTCCCTGTACCCGTCGCCGTATTCGTATTGTTCCCACACGAAGCCGTATTCCCAACGGTGGCGGTGAAATCGATTGTCACCGTACCAGCGTTAATACCTACTGAATTAAAAGTTCCCCATTGCGGCTGTGTATCACCCAGGGTGGGGACAGGCGTCGTCGGGCTCTGGGTGAGTCCAGCAAGGAGGGGTGGCGTGTGCGAGAGATAGGTGAATCCGAAGGGGAGATTGTCTTGTACGATGTAATTGTTAAGGCCGTTGCCAGCTTGGTTTGCCGCACTCAGCGTAAACCCGGCATTTCCACCTACGGGAACCGACTGGTTCGCTGGTGTTTTTGTCATGATAACGGGAATATGGCCTGCTGCCACGTCCCGTATTCCTCCGTCCAATACGCCGATGAAGACAAGCAGACTGAGGACCCGCCACAGAGACACCCGTGAGAGAAGGGGCCAATCCTTTCCCCTAATTATTGAGAAGATACCCAACATCCGACATCCAATATCCTGACTTCGTTTCATCGCATCTCCCAAATTGAGTAAACTGACCGTCCACACTTTGGACTAAAAATAAAGCAATAACTATGCCATTGTAAGGTTATCTAAAATTTGGAGCAGAAATAATGAATGCAACATTCTGTAAGTATTTACTATTTTATTTATATCTCTTGTTTCTAGAATACAGAGATGTGATGCTTCAGAAGCAGGGGGTGTATCTAAAAAGATACATTGGTGTATCTTTTTACGCCATAATCCAGTGCCTGACGTTGTGCATGCAGACCCGGAAATGCGGGGAGAAGACTGGGGCAGCACCCCTGTTGATGGTGTCCAATATGATCCAAACTCATCTGTATCCTTTTAGATACACAGGTGTATCTAAAAGGATACTCCCCTCATTCACATCATTTATTTTTTATAATTACAATCAATCTGTTATAAATATTTTAAAAGATGGCACTTATCTTGCTATTACTTGTTGTAATCATCTGTTTTTTATAATGTGGATCAAACGAAGGAGAAAGCAATGAAAAGGGATATGGGTGAAAAAATTCTGATCGTGGATGATCATCCCGACATTGTGCAGGTTTTGGAAGATCGGTTAACGTCACTTGGCTATACTGTGATTACAGCCTCTGATGGGGAAGAGGCCCTCGCCAAGACGAGCGAACAGGGGCCTGATCTTATTCTATTGGATATTCAAATGCCCAAAATGGATGGAATGGGTGTATTAAAAAAACTGCGTTTGCAATCCATTGAAATCCCCGTGGTGATGATAACGGCCTTTGGAACCATTGAGAAGGCGGTTGAGGCCATGAAGGAAGGGGCTTATGATTTTATTGCAAAGCCGTTTTCTTCAGAACATATTCAACTGGTCATCAAAAAGGCGTTGGAGACAAAGCGCCTCAAGCGGGAAAATCGGTATCTCTGGGAAACAGTCCATAGCACCGATCAGGAAGTTTTGGGGAAAAGCGAGCCGATCAGAAAGGCCGTTGAGCTGGCAAAAAAAGCGGCTAAATCACCTGCGACCGTATTACTTTTAGGGGAAAGTGGCGTTGGCAAAGAGGTTTTTGCCCGAATGATTCATCGTGAATCTCCCCGATCAAAACGTCCTTTTATTGTCATTAATTGTGTTGCCCTTCGTGATGAGCTCTTGGAATCAGAGCTTTTTGGACATGAGAAAGGCGCTTTCACCGGCGCGGTACAGACAAAGCCTGGAAAGCTGGAACTCGCTCACGGGGGAACGATTTTTCTGGATGAGATCGGCGATTTTAAACCGGAGTTACAGATGAAATTACTTCGGGTGCTTCAGGAGAGGGAGTTTGAACGGGTTGGCGGCATACGACCGATTCGAGTCGATATTCGGATACTGGCCGCGACACATCGAAACATGTTGGAGCTTGTTCAGAAAGGGACATTTCGGGAGGATCTCTTTTTCCGTTTGAATGTGATATCGCTAAATATTCCCCCACTCAGAGAACGTAAAGAGGATATTCCACTCTTCGTCGATTATTTGTTGGGCCAATCGTGCCAAACAATGCAAAGAAGTCTCTTGACCATTTCAAAAGAAGCCATGGAGGATCTGATTCATTACGATTATCCCGGTAACATTCGGGAGCTACGCAATATCATTGAAAGGGCCGTTGTCTTGTCTCAGGGAGAGATATTGCAACCGGAATATTTTGCACTGCTTGCAACAGCCGCGCAGACCGAGCCATCGGGTGATTACCACGACCTGATTCAGAACTATTCAAAACAGCTCATTGAGCAGACCCTGAAAAAGACGGGCGGTAATCAGAAAAAAACAGCCGAATTATTGGGACTTCAGCGAACCTACTTGTCTCGACTGATCAAAAATATGCGATTGGGCGATCCGTGATTCAAGCCATGCAATGGATTGGATTGAATAAGCCAAATCACTCAAGGATGAAGATCGTTCTTCTTGCGCTATTCTTTTGTCCATTTTCTGTCCTGAGCTTATTTGCGGAAGAGATTGTTCTGATTAAAAGCCAAGACCTTCCCCTTTATCGTGAAGCACAAGAAGGGTTTCAGGAGAACTATCCTGAGCCTCTGGTTGTGCTTGATCTAAAAGGGGATATCCATGCGGCCGAAGCGGTTATGTTGCCGCTGAAGAAACGCCCGCAGACTTTGGTGGTTGCCATGGGGCTGTTGGCGGCTCGGATGGTACAAGAGCATCTTCCAAACAATTCGATGGTTTTCTCAATGCTCTTTGATCCAGAACGGTTTTCTCTTTCGGGGGGGAATCGGTCAGGGGTTACCCTTCAATTGGATACAGGCCTGCTCTTTGCAAAAATACAGCACCTCTTTCCAAACGCAAAAAGGATTGGGGTTCTTTACGATCCAGAAAAAACAGCGGAAATAATACAGGAAGCCAAACAGGCCACGGCAAAACAGGGATTGAAGCTGATCGCAATGCCGGTTCCAACAGAACAAGCACTCCCCCGCATTGCACGGAAATTGGTTGATCAAATCGATCTGTTGTGGGTGATTCCAGACCGTACCGTCATTTCACCTTTTTCCTTGGAGTTTCTTCTTTTGCTCGCGCTTGAGAGGCAGATTCCAACCGTCGGTTTCTCAAAAGATCTGGTGAAGCGGGGCATGACTGCGGCACTCTCTCCCGATTACAAGGCCATTGGAAAAGAAACCGCGCAAATCGTGTTATTGATGCAGCGTGGGAAAAAGGATATTCCGGTTCGCGCGGCACCTAAAATGCTCCTTTCGCTTAACGCAACAACGGCACGTAAAATTGGGATGACCTGGGATACGCTCTTCTTAAAAGCCGCAGATGTTGTTTATGAATAGTGCTTACTTGCATAAATAAGCGATTATATTCTGTTCCTCGGTTCCAATCCCACTACGACCTCCCCTGCCCCTCCTTGTAAAGGAGGGGATTCCTCCCCTTTCCAAGGGGAGGTTAGGTGGGGTAAAAAGTATCGCAACCTTTTGCAACTAAAGAATATGAATCAATTTAGTCTTAAAGCAAAACTCTCCCTTTTTTACGGCCTCATTGTGATCACAACCAGTCTTGTTTCAGGGCTTATTTTTATTGGTTACGCACGACAAAACCTAATGGATGCCTTTATTCAAAAAGGGAACCTTTTAACCCACAATCTTTCGGCCAACAGCCGATACGGTGTCTATGTGGAAGATCCAGAGCAACTCACTTCCCTCATGGACGGGATCATGGAGGTTGATGAGGTGAATTCTGTCGCCATTGTCAACGCGCAAGGAAAATTACTGTCCAGCAAGGCCAGAAAAAACAGCGCACCCTACATCCCCTATTCGCCCAAGGAAAATCCACTTGAACAGATCGTATTTGTGCAGGGAGGAGACTATCATTTTTACGCGCCAGTACGCTCCGCCCTGGAAAATATGTCTCATTTTCCAGGTGAGCTAGAAGAGGTCAATCGCAAAGAGGTTCCTTCTCATATTGGATCGGTTGAGATTGTTTTATCCAACCGTATACTTCAGCAACAGGTGCAGGCCATGCGATTTCTGGGTCTATCCATGACACTTTTAATGATGGCCGGAGGAATGGTTTTGGTTTATCTGGCATCGGCCTTTTATGTGAGACCCCTTCGAATCCTGGCTGACATGGCCAAAACAGTTACGAAGGGGGATCTCACAAAAACAGCAGAGGTCGTGGGTCGGGACGAAATGGGAGAACTCACCGCTCTCTTTAATCAAATGACCCTTGCATTGCAAAAACGGGAAAAGGAACTGATTGATCTGAATGCGTCATTGGAGTCACGCGTTGGACAGAGAACCGTTGCGTTGGAAAAAGCGGTGCTTGCAATCCAGGATGAACGACAAAAGGCAGATCAGATGAAATCTGCCTTTATGGGTCAAATTTCTCATGGGCTGCGAACCCCACTCACCGCCATTAAAGGATATGTCGATAATTTAAGGGATGGGGTGGTTGGGACTCTCACTGAAAAACAAACGGATTATGTTGCTCGCATATTAAAAAATGTCGATTACTTGAACCGTTTGATTAGCGAGCTACTTCATATTTCTCAAATTGAGTCCGGAAAAGCGACGATCTCCCGCTCTTATTTTTTAATGCATAACCTGATTGAAGAGACCCTATTGGAGATGAAACCTTTGGCGGATGGAAAAGGAGTTACCCTGTTGTTTCATTCCGGGACACAGGAACCTTTGCTTTGGGCTGATCGCGGGAAAATTGGAGAGGTATTGGGTAATCTCATTGACAATGCAATTAAATACACACCCTCCGGGGGAACGATCACGATGACCACGGGTCATGAAGAAAAGAAGGTCATCACAACGATAGAAGATACCGGGGATGGAATTCTGATGGAGGAACAGGCGCATATTTTTGATCGATTTTATCGAAGCCCCTCTGCTGCGACAACAAAAGGGTTTGGCCTGGGTCTCTTTATTGCCAGGACCATTATTGAGATGCATGGGGGAGAGATCACGGTCGCTTCTGATCCCGGGAAGGGGAGCAAATTTTCTTTCACACTTCCGTGGCAAGATCAAAAAAATGTGGGCTAGACTTTTTGTCTTAACATTTGATAGAGTCCTGTTTTTTCCGACTCAGAAGTTCTAGGTTGCCAGTAGGTGATCATTAGGATATGCCTAAAAAGGTCTTGCTCCACAAATTGCTGATACAGATCATTGTGGGTTTATTTTTTTTGCCTCATCTCACCTTTGCGGCAGACCGTAACTGCCCCAAGGGGGGAATGGCGAGAGGTGTCTCTATTGAGGGCGGCGTGGAGGTTTTACGCCAGAATGAAATCGATTGGAAAATGGTTACATTGGAAGATCAGTTTTGCCCAGAAGATCAGATTCGGACATCAAAGGAGAGTCGCGCTTTGCTGCTCTTCCCGCATAACGACACAACGCTCCGGCTGAATCAAACCTCTACAATACAGCTCTCTTCGGTTGATTCAGAAAACAAAACCTTGCTCACCTTCAAGGCGGGGAGCGGACTTTTCTTCATTCGATCAACGGATCGGCTGATCATCCGTACGCCTTTTGCAAACAGTTCCACGCAGGGAACGGAACTCCTGGTAGAAGTTGACGCGGTGAAGGAGACCAGTACTTTTACGGTATTGAAGGGAGAACTGATTGCCGAAAATGAGGCGGGCACCCTTCCGGTTACGAGCGGCCAGTCGGCGGTTGTTTCAAAGGCGACGGAGCCACCCGCACTTCGTCTTTCGGTTAATCCAAAAGATTCCATAAAATGGACACTCTATTATCCTTCGGTCATTCCTGCGCGATCTGAACGTTTTGCCGAACTTTCGGATACCTATTGGACGTCCCAACTGCTTTCGGTGGGACGGGTAGAAGAAGCGATGTTGCGCATGGAAGAGACGGAGAGCCGTCGCCCCATGAAGCTCACGGCAGAAAGTCGTGCGGAGGATTCAAAGATGAAGGCAGGAGATGCCGCGCGCCTCCGAACAGAGATGAGTGACCTCCTTTCACTTCAATCCATTGTTGCCTTGGTACAAGATGATAAAGAAAAAGCAGCTCAATTGGCCATGGCGGCATCACAAGGGGATCCTGCCTCTGTCAGTGCAAAGATCGCCCTTTCCTATGCCTATCAGGCTGATTTCGACCTCAAAAAAGGATTGGCCGTATTAGAAGAGGCCGTGCAGTTGGATCCAAACAATACGCTTGCCCTGTCACGATTAGCAGAGATTCAGATGGCGCTTGGAGCGTTGGACAAAGCCGTGGATACGGCCAAAATAGCGGTTGCGAAGAATCCAAATGAGGCACGGGCAGAGACTGTTTTGGGATTTGCCACCCTGGCAAAAATGAAGACAGAAGAGGCAAAGCGTGCTTTTCAAAAGGCAATTTTTCTTTCGCAAGCCGATCCGCTTCCTCGGCTGGGGATGGGATTAGCGATGATTCGTGAGGGGAATCTGGCGGAAGGACGAGAGCAGATTGAGATTGCGGCCAGCTTGGATCCAGAAGACAGCCTGATTCGGAGTTATCTGGGAAAAAGCTATTACGAGGAGAATCGAAATCTGTTGGCGGAGGCACAATTAAACTTAGCCAAGACGTTAGACCCCAACGATCCGACGCCGTGGCTTTACGATGCCCTTCGCAAACAGACGGAGAATCGGCCTGTTGAGGCGCTTCATGATCTGAAAAAATCAATGGAACGCAATAACAATCGGGCGGTCTATCGTTCGCGTCTATTGCTTGATGAAGATTTGGCCACGCGCGGCACCAGTTTGTCTCGGGTTTATCGCGATTTGGGGTTTGAGCAGATTGCGTTGGTGGAGGGTTGGAAGTCGATTGATATTGATCCTGCAAGTTATTCTGCGCATCGTTTGCTTGCTGACTCGTATGCCGCCTTGCCGAATTCGGAGATTGCGCGAGGCAGTTCGTTGCTGGTGGCCCAGTTACTCCAGCCGATAAACAGCACGCCCGTACAGCCGCAGTTGGGGGAGAAGACCTTTTTAGGCGGGGCGGCGAATCTTTCGTTTGGTGAGTTTGATCGGCTTTTTATAGAAGATGGGGTGAGATTGCTGGTTTCTGGCGTGACCGATATTGGAAGTAAAAATGACCTTTTAGGGGAGGAGTTGATTCTCTCTGGTTTGAAGGGACGGTATTCCTATAGTCTTGCCCAGCTTCATCACAAAACAGATGGGTTCAGGGAGAATAACGATCAGGAGCAGACACTCTATAATGGGTTTTTTCAGATGGCCCTAACGCATAAGACAAGCATTCAAGCGGAGGTTCGATCCGAGAGAACGGAAACGGGGGATGTCACACGGAACTTTGACCCAACGAACTTTTCAACAACATCGAGAAGGAATATAAACGCAGAAACATACCGCGTTGGTTTTCATCATACGCTCACACCGTATTCGGATATAATTGCCTCTTTTTTCTACAACGATAGGAAGGAGGCCATTACGGATACCTTCACTGTTGGGGAAAATAGCGATAACCGTTTCATTGGTGAGATACAGCAATTGTTTCGTAATAACCGATTTAATCTTATTGTTGGCGGAGAATATTCCAATGGCAGGGAAACCTTGAATCTTACAGTAGACCTCACAAGTTTTGGTATACCCATTGAGACGTTTCCTCCTGACAAGTCGGAGACCCGTCATATCAATGTTTATGCCTATTCCTATATCCACCTTCCGTCCAACATTACTATGTCTATTGGGGGGAGTGGCAACTTTTTTGAGGGGCTTCCACTGGACAGAAACCAGTTTAACCCCAAATGGGGAGTTACATGGAATCCGATTCCTTCCACCACCTTGCGGATGGCTGGGTTCAGGGTCTTAAAAAAGTCGATTATTTCAAAACAGACTATTGAGCCAACCCATGTGGCTGGCTTTCAACAGTTCTTTGATGACCTTGACTCAACTGATTCCACTCGATATGGAATAGCAGTTGATCAAAGATTTTCCACTAACCTATTTGGTGGCTTAGAGCTTTCAATGAGACATCTTGATGTTCCTTTTATCAATACAGGGACAAATCAGGCAGGAGAAAGCAGTGTGGATGAACAGATGAACATGGCCTATCTTTATTTTATTCCTTACCGGTGGGTATCAGCCAGCGCAGAATATCAAATGGGACGGACTGATACTGAGGAGCGGACAGGTCTCTTTAGTAGCCCCACGCTGAAGACCTCTCGTATTCCATTAGGAATCAACCTGTTCCATTCCAGTGGACTCTTTATCAAACTCAAAGAAACTTATTTAGACCAAGAAGGTCTATCTAACAGTATTTTGTCGCCGCTTGATTTTCAGTTTGGCGAGGACCAATTTTGGATTTTCAATGCCACAATAGGGTATCGTTTCCCTAAACGGAATGGAATTTTTACGATTGAGGCCAAAAACTTAGGGAATAAAGCATTTAAATTCCAAGAAACGCTCCTTGTGAATAACGATTCTATACCACCGAACCGAATAATTTCTGCAAAATTAACACTATCATTTTAATCACTTCAGAAAGGAGGTTTCTGAAAATAAATCCAGATGAAACCATATCCAGAATCTTAAAATCGGGCTGTGCAAAGACTATAAACAAACCATAGGAGGATATGATGGATCAAAACACAAAATATTCAGGAGCTGGAAAACGGATCAAAGGAGTTGTTGTTATGTTGGCCTGCGCAATACTGTTGAGCGGCTGTCTAGGTTCTGGAATCGGTTCTGGAAAAAGAATGAGCTTTAACTTCGGTCCAGATAAACAGCTAACATTAACAGACAAAGATGGAACGTCTGTTGAGCTTAGGCCAATTAAAGACGACGACTTTGCAATCTTGTCCAAGGGGCATGACCTTGTTGATGTCGACTCAATCACAATTATTACGATGCACTCTCATGCACCGTGCATATGGACACTTCTCGGGAACAAAAAGTTTGGGACTTCGGGTTGTTTCCACTAAATTAAAACAAGAAGTGTCTCAAAATTCAGGGACACGTCAATGATTTTGAGACACTTCTTGTTTCATGTGTTCCGGTTGCAGCCGTGACAGATCATGACGACTCCGCAATCAACTCTTCTTCCGTCCTGCACATTCCCCGGCTCGTCTGCACGTGCCAAATTCGATGTAAGCGCACACAACACAACCGTATTGATCCTGCTCTCGTTAAACAGGTTGTTTTGTACGACAACATACGGATGCCGATAGCCCGGGGCAGAACCAGAAGGCGTGCCAAGATCAAGCCAAAAAACATCTCCCTGTTGGATTCACCATTGTTCAGTCTTCCGAAGCTTTGCGTGGGCACGCCTAGCCTGCTTTCGGGCATCAACCTCCTCCTCCGTTTCGGAAGTATACGCGCGATTGAGTGCCTGAAATGTTTCTTCATTTTTTCGTCTACCAACAAAGTCTCGAACAGCCTCAGTAAAAATTCGGCTGCGAGATAGATGCAACTCCTTCGAAAGTGCCTCAACCTTTAGAAAGATATCGTCAGGAACCGAAATGGCAGTCTTCATTGCTTGGCCTCCATATAAAGTTATACCAAAAGTACAATATATTATAATACTTCTGTCAATACCAGATTGTTCAGGTTCTAGATCACACCATCCATATTTATAATCCAGCCGTCTCGCACAGAACTCTTCTTCCGTCCATTTTCAGACGCCCCGCCGCATAAAGCGAAATTGCACGTGGCAGCAGGCGGTGCTCTTCCGCCCGAATCCGAGCGGACAGGCTCGCCTCTGTGTCGTTTTGCAAAACGGGTACGGTTGCCTGCGCAATAATCGGTCCGTGATCCACCGCTTCATCCACAAAATGGACCGTGCAGCCGCTGACCTTGACGCCATAATCCAGCGCCTGACGTTGTGCATGCAGACCCGGAAATGCGGGGAGAAGACTGGGGTGAATATTGATGATCCGCTCCGGGTATGCCGCAATCAGTGTCGGTGTAATCAGGCGCATATAGCCCGCGAGGACGACCAAGTCCACTCCATGTTGCCGCAACAACGTCGCCAGATGCGCATCATATTGACTGCGTTCTAAATAATCATTCGGGTCTACAAACAGTGCCGGTTTCGTGCGCAAAAGTGCCGGCGCATCTTTTTTGTTGCTCAAAATAACCCCCACCCGTGCGGGCAACGTACCGCCGTCAATGGCGTCCAAAATCGCCTGGAGATTGCTCCCGTGACCCGACGCCAGCACTCCCAACGTCAACCGGTTGGCGCTATCCATAGATCACCCGTCGGTCACCTCGGACAATCTCACCGATTAAGGATGCGGGCTGCCGGAGCCGTTTCAAAAATGACATCGCCGTCCTTACTTCTTCCGGCCGCACCACCAACACCATCCCAATCCCCATATTAAAATCAGAATACATTTCCGCCTCCCCTATTTTACCCGTGTTTTTTAAAATTTCAAAAATAGGGGGCACCTCCCAGCTTCCACGATGCACCGACGCAGCACAACCCTCCGGTAAAATCCGGGGCAGATTCTGCGTAATCCCCCCACCCGTAATATGGGCGGCCCCAAGAATCAAAACCTTTTCTTTAAGTTTAAGGAGCGTCTTTACATAGATCGTGGTGGGGATCAACAGTATCTCAGAAAGGGGTTTTCCCAATCCAGGCAGTACCGTCTTCATCGTATGTCCTGCCTGTTCAAAAAGGACTTTACGCACCAAAGAATAGCCATTGCTGTGTAGTCCCGACGAAGCAAGCCCGATCAGTTGGTCTCCGGATCGAATCCGCTTCCCGTCGATGATCTTCCTCTTCTCCACCACCCCCACGGCAAAACCGGCCAAATCATATTCTCCATCCGGATAGAACGCGGGCATTTCCGCCGTCTCTCCGCCAATAAGGGCACATCCTGCCTGCCTGCATCCTTCCGCAATCCCCGCAATCACCGGCAGCGCAACCTTTGGCCGGAGTTTTCCCATGGCCAGGTAGTCCAAAAAGAAGAGCGGCTCCGCCCCGGTCACCACCACATCGTTGACGCACATCGCCACCAGATCAATCCCGATGGTGTCATGTCGGCCCGCCATGCTGGCCACCTTTAATTTTGTCCCCACGCCATCCGTACCGGAAACCAGCACCGGCGTCTTGAATTTGGAGGCCCGCAGCGCAAAGAGTCCCGCAAATCCCCCCAGGCCGGTCAGGACTTCGGGGCGATCGGTGGATCGGGCCAGCGGCGCAATCTGCTTAACAAACTGCGCGCCCGCTTCAATGTCCACACCTGCTTTTTTATAGGTCATCCTGCCCATGCTTCAACCTCTTCCTGCGTCACGCGCAAGACCTCTTCCGCCGTTGTCATCCCGGCGCAAACCCGTTTTGCCCCATCCTCGCGCAAGGGGACCATCCCCTTTGAAATCGCCCGTGCGCGAATCTGTGCGGCATCTGCCTTGGCCAGGATCAGGGCGCGCAATTCATCGTCCAGCATTAAAATTTCATAAATACCGGATCGGCCACGATAGCCCGTCTGCAGACAGTGGGCGCACCCGCCGCCACGATAAAAACAATACTCCCCCTGCGGCAGATTCAACTTCCGCAACTCTTCAGCGGGAGGGATGTAGGCTGTTTTACATTCGGGACAGATCAGCCGAATCAGCCGCTGCGCCAGGATCGCCACGACAGAGGAAGAGACCAGGAAAGGCTCAATCCCCATGTCGAGGAGGCGTGTAATGGCCCCGGCGGCGTCGTTGGTGTGGAGTGTGGAGAAGACCAGATGCCCCGTCAATGAGGCATGAATCGCGATCTGCGCCGTATCCACGTCCCGGATTTCACCCACCATCATCACGTCGGGGTCCTGCCGCAGAATAGATCGCAAACCATTTGAAAAAGTCAGGTCAATTTTCGGGTTCACCTGCATCTGGCCCACGCCTTTTAACTGGTATTCAATCGGGTCCTCAATCGTGATGATGTTTTTATCGGAGGCATTGATCTGATTCAGGGCGGCATAGAGGGTGGTCGTCTTACCGCTTCCTGTCGGCCCCGTCACCAGCACCATGCCGTGCGCCATCTGCACCAAATGTGTCATCGTGGATTGATCTTTAAGTGAAAGGCCAATCTGGGAAAGACGCAGCAGCAGACTGGACTTGTCCAGGAGACGCAGCACCAGCCGCTCGCCATGCGCCGTCGGGACATCGGAAACCCGAATGTCAATTTCCCGTCCCCCCGCCTTCAAGCCCATTCGTCCATCCTGCGGAAGCCTCCGTTCCGCAATGTTCATTCCCGCCATGATTTTAATGCGTGAGGTCAGCGGCGATTGAAGCCGCTTCGGCGGGGAGAACATCGGATAGAGGATGCCATCAATCCGATATCGGATGCGCATCTCCCGTTCAAACGGTTCAATGTGAATATCGGAAGCGCGTTGCAAAACCGCCTGAAACAGGATGGCGTTGACCAGTCGGATCATCGGCGCTTCATTGCCGACATCCAAAAGGTCTTCCGGCTCGGACAGCTCTTCTGCCAGAACGCTCAAGCCTTCTTCCGAGAGATCGGAGAGATCCGAGATCGCTGCGTCAGTGCTGTCCGCCGCCTGTTCGTAGGCATGATGAATTCCGTTCATCACCGCACGGGAAGGAACGGCCACGACTTCGATGGGGGCTGCAAGCAGGATGCGCAGATCGTGAAGGGCCGTCAGATTGAGCGGATCAGCAGCGGCCACCTCAATCACGCGCCCCACCCGGCGAATGGGAAGCAGCAGGTGCCGCCGGGCAAAAGCAATCGGTGCTAATCGGGTGAGGGCCAGATCAATCTCCTCCATCTCCAACGACGCCCGATACGGAAATTGCCACTGCTGTGAAAGGGCCTGGAGCAGCACCTCCTCCGTGAGGTATTGGAGGTGGATTAACGCCTCGCCCAGCCGCTCCCGAGTTTTGGATGCTGGCGTCTTTTCCATCTTTTGTTGCGCGAGACCGGCTTCCAACTGTGCGGGCGTCACGGCAAACTTTTCGGTCAATATCTGCCCCAGCAGGGGTCTCTTTTGCAGCGTCATATTGAGAGCGTGGGATTATTGGGGAGGATTCGTCATGTCCTTGAACATCTCTTGACGTGTCTTGAGTCCCTCCACTTGCTCCTCTTCCATAAAATGGATCGCCCTTTGCGTTTTGTCCGCACTGATCGCTTCCAGGTCATTCGCGTTATGCACAATATGAGGGGTCAGGAAGATCAGCAGATTGGTCTTTTCGACACGCCGCGTCGTGGACTTAAAGAGCCAACCGAGGTAGGGAATATTGCCAAGAAGCGGAACTTTGCGCTGCGTCAGGATCACGTTGTCCCGAATCAGGCCGCCAATCACAACCGTTTGCGCATCCGACACGATGACGGTGGTGGCGGCGGAGCGTTTGTTCGTCGTGGGTCCCAGGGAGACCACCCCCGCCGTGGTTGCCGTATCCAAGACGGAGGAGATTTCCTGATAGACCTCCAGTTTGACAACATTATTCTCCAGCACATTCGGCGTCAGGCGCAGGATGATCCCCACATCCTTACGTTCGATGGTCGTCTGGACATTTCCACCGACCGTCTGGCTTTGCGCCCCCGGAAAGGGAACATTCTGGGCCACCACGATTTCGGCTTTTTGATTGTCGGTCGTCAGGATTTGCGGGGTGGATAAGACATTCACGTCAGAGGAGGTTTGCAGCGCCCGCAGAAAGGCCCGCACATTCAGGGGCCGGACGGCAATGTTGAGGCGCGTGGCCAGATCGGCCAGGCCCGTGAGATCGGCGGGATTCTGGTTCACGCCGCCCACCAGGGCGACATTGGCGTTATCGCCATAGCCCAGGATGGCCCCCAGTTCGGTGCCCAGCTCCCGAAATTTATCCGCCGCCATCTCCAGCACCACCGCTTCGACATAGACCTGGCGGCGCTTTAAATCCAATTTTTTAATGAGACCCTTCAGGACTTCGTAGTCCTCCTCGGTGGCGGTAATAATCAGGGCATTCGTCGTTTTGTCCGACAGAATCTGAATGGCGGCGGTCAACTCGCCCGTCGGTTTTGATTTTCGGGGCGGTCCTGCCGTTTTGGGTACAAGCCCCGTCAGCACCTTCGCGATCTCTTCCGCTGCGGCATTCTCCAGCGTATAGACATGGATTGCCCGTTCGGGAGGCAATTCCGTGGCGGGGACAATTTGATGAATGTCGCCACGTGTGCTGATCGCAAATCCCTTGAGTTCCAACACGGAGACAAAAATGTCATAGGCGCGACTGACGGGAATTTTTTCGGGGGAGAAGATTGTGACTTTGCCCTTGACCCGGTCGTCGATGATAAAATTCTTGCCCGTGAGTTCGCTGATGAATTTGACGAAAATCGGCAGATCGACATTATTAAAGTCAAGGGTAATCTCTGGCGCTTCCGCCGATACAGGCGCTTCCCCTGAGGCCGGAACGGTGGGGGCTGCTTTATCGGCGGCACTCACCTCCCCTGTGATCACGAACCAGAACAGGCCGAGACAGAACAGGCATCCTTGCGGGTCTATTTTTATTCTGCTCACGGCGTCTGCCTATCCTCGGAAATAATCCACTGTTTTTTCTAATCCCTCCTGAATCGAAATGCGAGGCCCCCAGTCCAGCGCCTTATAAATTTTTCGGCAGTCCAGGCTGCTCCGCAACTGCTCTCCCTTCTTCTCCTGTCCGTGCATCTCTTTCAGGTTGGTGCCGATCAGATGTGAAAGCAGTCGGAACAGGTCATTGACAGAAGTTTCAACGCCCGTTCCCACATTGAAAAAGTCGCTCCCCTGGCTTCGGATGGTGGCCATATTGGCCTCAACGACATCTTCCACAAAGACAAAGTCGCGCGTCTGCATGCCGTTTCCGTTGATGATGGGCTGTTCCCCCTTGAGCATTTTCTGGGCAAAAATCGCCACCACCCCCGCTTCACCCAACGGGTCCTGTCGGGGGCCATAGACATTGGCGTAACGCAGCGCGGTATATTCTAGGCCACAGACTTTTTGGTAATAGTGCAAGTAGTGTTCGCCGGTACGTTTACTGACACCGTAGGGCGACAGGGGGGCCGTGGCATGGGATTCGGGGGCGGGGAATATCTCCTGATCGCCATAGACCGCCCCGCCGGAAGAGGCGAAGATTACCCGTCGGACGCCGTTCTGCACCGACATCTCCAGCAGATTGAGCATCCCCAGGATGTTGCTTTCGGCGTCAAAGCGCGGGTCGGCCACCGACCGACGCACATCCATCTGTGCCGCCAGATGAAAAACCAACTCCGGTTTCTCTTTTTTGAAGACGCGCGCAAGGCTGCGGCTTTGAATGTCCATCTTGTAAAATTTGGCATCGGGATGGAGGTTCTTCTTCTTTCCGGTAGACAAATTGTCCACCACCACCACCGCGTAGCCTTCCTGAATCAGCCGATTTACCAGATGGGAACCGATAAAACCGGCCCCGCCCGTCACCAAAGTCTTCACGCCACTTTCTCCATGGGTTGATCTGAACGCTTCGGATCGGTTCTGTTCGCAGAGGTTGCACCCCTCTCCAGAATCTGGCCGAAGTCTCCGAAGTAGCGCCCGTGCGTCCGGTGTATCGCATCTTCGCTCGCCGCCTCCAGCAGGACCACTTCGTGGTTTATCCCTTTGCGGTTGAGGTCCAGCTCGATCTCAAGCCGTGAGTCCCCGGCCTCTCGCCGTTGCGAGTCGTCGAATTCTCGAAAGGTGACGATGCGGCCTTCACTCCGGTTGTACTCAATTAGGAAAATCATTGCTTTTGCCCCTTCAGGTCGTCTAGCAAAGAGATCGTCTTGTTAAAGTGGTCTGCGGCCGCATTCCACGCATGTTCAAACTTGCACTTATCATCTTCTCTGAAATTCAAGGCTTCGGAATATTTTTTCTCGAGCTTCTCGTAATACGCTACCACCCAGGAACTGTTTGTGAGAGTGTTTCGCCACGCCTCGGAGCCGCCACCGTACTTGATCGTTGGATCAAGGACGTCGGAGGATTTCTCTGAAAGCTCCGCCCACAGGTGTTGCAGGGAAGTCCGAACCTGGATCTCAATTGGCTTCCCGGATATCTCGGCGATGATGTGGACCGCTCGGTAACCGTAGCTGGGCTTGTCGCGACGGTCTATTACGGACGCTTCAGGGAAGTCGGTTTTCAAAGACGCGACGCATTGCTCTTGTTCCATAAAACCCTTCACGACAACCCTGCACCCCGCTATATCCTGCATTTGACTCAATCGAATGCTCTCACGACGGAGTTTCTCCACGATTGAGGCCGTGGACTTGGCCGGCCTTCCGGTCGGGAATTCTCCGCGTTGACGAATCGTTCGGATCACCGCCTCGTACGCCTCGCCAAACGACTGCCGGTAATCATCGAGCAATCGAAGATCGCTCTCGGTGTGGGGACCTCCCTTGAGTCGTTCCCCCAGCCGGTCGATCTGTGTCTTGCTAAGTGGCTTCTTCACATTTTTAGCGTGGCCCCTCCCTTCAAGTACACCAGGAACTCGGCGTTGCCCTTTTTACCTAAAATCGGGGAGGGAGTCAATCCGGCGACTGAAAGCCCCCACCCCGCAGCCTGGGCGCAAACCTGATCCAGCGCCCTCTGGCGCTTTTCCGGACTCCGAATCACGCCTCCCCTTTCCACTTCCCCATATCCCACTTCAAACTGGGGCTTCACCAGGGCGACGATCTCCCCCATTTCTTTCAACAGGGGGAGGACGGCGGGAATGACCTTGATGAGCGATATAAAGGAGACGTCGATGACGGCCAGATCGACCCGTTCCGGGATGGCTTCGGGAGGTAGTGTTCGAATATTCTGGCGCTCAATGATGACCACACGGGCGTCCTGACGCAGGCGCCACGCCATCTGGCCATAGCCGACGTCAATCGCGTAGACACGCGCCGCACCGCGCTGAAGCAGGCAATCGGTGAACCCCCCCGTAGAGGCCCCCACATCCACGGCCACCCGGCCCCCCACGGGAATCTGGAAAGAATCCAGGGCCGCTTCCAGCTTAAGCCCGCCCCGACTGACATAGGCCAGCCGTGCATCAAGCGTCACCTCGGCGTCTTGCGAAACAAGGCTTCCGGCCTTGTCCACCACCTGCCCCCTCACACGCACCGACCCGCTAAGAATGAACCCCCGTGCCTGCTCGCGACTCTGGACCAATCCCCGCCCTTGAAGCAGCAGGTCCAGCCGCAGTTTGGGAGCCACGTGAGAATAACTTGCGCAGTTCGGCGGCCGATTCATCCCGATTGGCGTTGTTGTTCGTCGCTTACTTACCAAAGGGTAAGCGCGCTCCTCACGCCTAGCCAATCGGGCGACTCGACCCCCTCACTTTTGCACACGTTATTCTCACGGGGCTCCTTAGCCGGAGGCGCACCCATCATCTTATTGAGTGTTTGCAAGGGCATTCATCGCGGCAGACGCTTCCTTTACCCACGAAAGCACGGTATTTGCGATCTGATCGGGGCTTAACCGGTATTTTTCACGAAGCGTTTTTTGAGGGCCTTGTTCCGAGAAGGCATCCGGAAGACCCATTCTCAGGACGGCGCCATTTGGAATTTGGCCGACGCGACGCGCTTCTTCCAGCAGACCCAACACCGATTCGCCGAATCCGCCCGATAAAACATGCTCCTCCAGGGTCACGATCTGCGCGCAACACCTGGCGACCTCCATCAGCAGTTCCCGATCCAGCGGTTTGACAAAGCGCGCATTCACAACTCGAACCGAGAGACCTTGTCGTTCCAGGAGGTCTGCCGCCGCCAGTGCGGGATGAACCATGTTGCCGATGGCGACCAGCGCCACATCATAGGCCGCGCCACCACAGCCCTTGACGATTTCTCCCACGCCAATGGCCAGAGGCGTCTCATTTTTATGCAGCGGGACGCCGATCCCCTCTCCACGCGGATATCGAATCGCCACCGGTTGCGTGGCCGTCAGGGCCGTATCCAACATCTGACAAAGCTCATTTTCATCTTTGGGGGCCATGATGATCAGATTGGGAATCGGTTTGAGATAGGCGATGTCAAAAACACCGTTGTGCGTAGGGCCGTCTTCCCCCACCAGGCCCGCACGGTCCAAACAAAAAATGACCGGCAGGTTTTGAAGGGCCACATCGTGGATAATTTGGTCATAGGCCCGTTGAAGGAATGTGGAGTAAATCGCCACCACGGGTCGCAGTCCTTCCGTCGCCATCCCTGCGGCCATGGCCACCGCATGTTGTTCGGCAATCCCCACGTCATAAAAACGCTCCGGGAACACTTTGGCAAACCGAGAAAGACCCGTGCCCTCCGGCATCGCCGCCGTAATGGCCACCACCCTTGTGTCTTTGCGGGCGCATTCAATCAGGTGATCCGCAAAAACCGTGGTATATGCGGGAATAGCGGCCTTCTTCTTTACGACGCCAGTTTCGATGTCAAATGCGGAAGTTCCGTGAAACCCGACAGGATCCTCCTCTGCGGGCGCATAGCCCTTCCCTTTTTGGGTGATGACATGCAGCAGCAGTGGCCCCTGTAACGGCTTGATCTTCTCAAGCGTGGTCAACAGATGATCAATGCGGTGTCCATCTATGGGGCCAATGTACCGAAACCCCATCTCCTCAAAAAGCATGCCAGGCATAATCAGGCCCTTCACGGAACCTTCGGCCTTTTTGGCCGCCTTCAACATCGAACGCCCGATCTTGGGGATGTTTTTAATCAGTGCCGCCGCCTCGCTCTTCACCCGCGTATAGAGCGGATCGGTGATGATGCGCGTCAGGTAGGCCGACAGGGCACCCACATTCCTGGAGATCGACATGGCGTTGTCGTTCAAAATAACGATCAGGTTGTTCCGCCGTGCCCCGGCATAATTCAGCGCTTCATAGGCCATGCCCGCCGTGATCGCGCCGTCGCCAATCACAGCCACAACATGATAGCTCTCCTTCCGATGATCGCGGGCCTGGGCCATCCCCACCGCTGCGGAGATGGCGGTCCCCGCATGTCCCGCACCAAAGGTGTCATAGTGGCTTTCTGTGCGGGAGAGAAACCCGCTGATCCCGCCATATTGGCGCAGGGAGCGAAAGACATCCCGCCGTCCGGTAAGCAATTTATGAGGATAGGCCTGATGTCCGGTGTCCCAGACCATCCGATCTTTCGGCGCATCAAAAACAGTATGGAGGGCAATGGTCAGCTCCACCGCGCCCAGGCTGGCACCCAGGTGTCCCCCTTTCTCAGAAACCACCGAAAGAATCGCCTGCCGAATCTCCTCGGCCAGTTGCGGCAGTTTGTCGTGTGGGATCTTTTTTAAGTCTTCCGGACTCTGAATCTGATCCAATAACAACATACTTCATGCTCCTTGAAACAGCATCCGTTTATTGATTGCGATGGAGGATCGAGTGAGCGATCTCCCGAAGCCGATCGGCTGCAGCGCCCAATGGCGAAAGCGCCGTCAGCGCCGATTCGATCAGGCCCTCCGCCTCCTTTTTGGAGGCTGAAAGACCGATTCGTCGAGGATAGGTCCATTTCTCTTTCGAGCGGTCTCCTCCGACCCCCTTCCCCATCACTTCCGCTTCACCTTCCACATCCAAGATGTCATCCACAATCTGAAATGCCAGTCCGATCGCCTCTCCGTAGCGGGTCAGGGCGGAGAGTATTTTGGGACGGGCGCCACCCAGAATCCCCCCCATCCGTACCGATCCCCGAATCAGCCAGCCCGTCTTTCGGGTATGGATAAAATAAAGCTGTTCAAGACTCAACGCCTCTTTGCCCTGCGCCTGCATATCGGCCAGTTGTCCGCCAACCATCCCCATGCTGCCGATGGCGACCCCCATCTCCAACATCGTCAGGAGCACTTTTTTGGGCGAAATTGCGCCCGTCAGACCCTTTTCGGAAATAAGGGTGAAGGCGGCGGTCAGGAGCGCATCGCCAACCAAGATGGCGGTGCTTTCATCAAACATTTTATGACTGGTCAACTGCCCACGACGATAGGTGTCGTCGTCCATGGCGGGCAGATCGTCGTGAACCAGCGAGTAGGTATGAACCAGTTCCAGGGCCGCCGCAAAGGGAAGCACGGCCTCGCGTTTTGCCCCGACCGCTTCTGCGGCCGCCAGACACAACATGGGGCGAAACCGCTTTCCGCCAGCAAAGAGGGAGTATCGCATCGCCTCGTGCAGCCGTTGCGGCTCACACTTCTTCGAGGGAAGACAGGCATCCAGCAACCGATTGACTTCGTTGCATCCGGCCTCCAGATAGGCTTGCAGCGATTCTCTATGCACCGGCTGCATCCAGATTCCGCGTCTCGCCCGTTTTGTCCTGCGTGAGCAGCTCCACTTTTTTCTCAGCCTCTTCCAACGTTTTCAAGCAATCTTTGGAGAGGCGCACCCCCTGCTCGAACAGCTTCAGGGCCTCTTCCAGGGGAAGGTCGGACGATTCCAGCGCCGTAACCATCCCCTCCAATTGTGTCAGCGTCTCTTCAAACGACTTTTCCGACTTTCGCTGTCCACGCATTTCCGCTCCAAATTAGAGGGGCTTGCGTCGCCCTTAAAACCATGTGGCATTGGCAGGAGTGCGAAGTATACTGCCGTCCGCAGGACCCTCAACGCCGCTTTGCGGCTGTTAAAACCACGCAGCATTGGCAGGAGTGCGAAGCACACCGCCGTGCGGCAGCACCAGCACGACATTACACAATCGCCCGCTGATAGGTCAAGCGCGTTCGCTCAGGAGATTAGAAAGCTCGGCGAAAGCGTGCAGGGAGAGCATCTCCCCCCGCAGGGTGAGGGACAGACCCATTTTTTGCATAGCCGCCTCCACATGAGGACGGGGGAAACCGGCGTCGGTGAGAGAATTGAGCATCTGCTTTCTGCGATGGGCAAATGCCCCCTTCACCAGGCGCAGAAAATGTTCCTGACAACGCACCGGCATCCGGGGGTGGGGCAACGGGTCGAGCGCCACCACGACCGAATCGACTTTGGGTCGGGGCCGAAAGCAATTTCTGGAAACGGAGAAAAGGATGCGGACATCGGCATGAAACTGCATGATAACAGAAAGGGCGCCGTAGTTTTCGCAGCCCTCGGAGGCGCAAAGACGCAGCGCAACCTCCTTCTGGAGCATCAGCACCATTTTGGGACCGGTTTCCATCAGACGGAAAAGCAGCGGCGTGGAAATGGCGTAAGGAAGATTGGCCACGACCTTGTAGGGCACCGGAAGGTCCTGGTAGGAATATCGCAACGCATCGGCGCAAAGCAAGGTCAGGTTGGGGTGTGCAGCATACCGGAAGCCTGAAACCAGGCGCCGATCGATCTCAATCGCAATGACCTGCGCGCCCCGCTCCAGCAGGCCGGCGGTCAGATTGCCCGTTCCCGGCCCGATTTCGAGAATACACTCCCCCGCCTGAATCTGCGCAGCGTCTAAAATTTTACGCTGGATGTTTCCATCAATCAAGAAGTGCTGTCCCAACGCCTTGATGGGACGCGGGCCGGAGATCGGAACGTCACGCGAGGGGCACGGCCCCTGCGAGGGGCACGGCCCCTGCGAAAGCTGCGGCCCCTGCGAAAGCTGGGATGATTCGAATGAATCGTTGACAGTCAATTTGTGAACATGATAGATAGGACACTGTAATTTATCGGGTCCGAACGAAAACTTCGTACGCTCAAAGAGTCGCTAGCTCAGTTGGTAGAGCATCGCCCTTTTAAGGCGGGTGTCCCGGGTTCGAGCCCCGGGCGGCTCACCCAAACCAGATTTTTTTTCAAATCACCTGCCTTCATCTGCCCCGTCTCTGAGGAGGTCGTTTTTAACATAGTCTGCGACCCCCTCCTCCAGAGAGTAGAACGGTTTCGCATAGCCAATTTTCCTGAACTTCTCCATTTTTGCTTCTGTGAAATATTGATATCGGTCGCGAATATCCAAAGGGGTATCCACAAACACAATGGACTCCGGTTTGTGGAGGGCATTAAAAACGGCCCTCGTCAAATCCAAAAAAGTGCGAGCCGTGCCTGAACCGATGTTGTAAATACCGGAATCCTTGTGATGGAGCATCAGAAAGTAGCAGGCATCCACCACGTCATTCACATAGACGAAGTCGCGCATCTGTTCTCCGTGACGATACCGGATGTCATGCGACCGGAATAATTTCATTTGCCCTGTTTTTTGGATTTGGTTATATGCGTGCCAAACGACAGAGGCCATGCGTCCTTTGTGGTATTCGTTAGGCCCGTAGACGTTGAAAAATTTAAGTCCGGCCCAGAAAATCGGCTTCTTCTCCTGTTGTAACGCCCACACGTCAAAGTCTTGTTTGGATTGGCCATAAGGATTCAACGGCTGGAGGGTTGGAATGCGTGCCGGGTCATCATCATAGCCCCGTTCACCCCGTCCATAAGTCGCGGCTGAAGAAGCGTAAATGATCGGGATTTGATAGGCCACACAGCGCGTCCATAAGTCTTTGGTATATTGCGTGTTGAACCGGTTGAGGCGTTGTGTGTCGAGCTCGGAGGTGTTGGTGATGGCGCCCATATGAAAAACAAACGCCACCCGCTCCGCATTTCTGTCCAGCCAATTCATCAGGGGGTCGATCTCAACTTGCTCCTGGATTCGAAGCCCTTTGAGATTCCTGTGCTTGACGGGGTCATCGAAGTGATCCACCGCGATGACGGCATGCACCTTCTCCTGGTTTAGTTTTTTGACCAGACAACTTCCTATAAATCCTGCCGCACCCGTAACGATGATCATCGTTGCATCCGTGTGACATCGTCTACGCTGCCGATGATCAGCGGAACCCTCTGGTGTAGCGACTCCGGCCTGACATCCAGAATGGCCAAAGTGCCCGTACTGGCCGCCCCCCCCGCCTGTTCGATGATGAAGGCCAGCGGTGCCGCCTCATACAATAACCGCAGCTTCCCCTGCTTATGTTTTCGGTCTGGCGGATAGAGGAAGAGGCCTCCCTTGAGCAGGTTGCGATGGAAATCGGCCACCAGTGAGCCGACGTAGCGCGCACTGCGTCCCTCTGCTTTCATCGCCTCGACCTCCCGTTGCAAGGCCGTCTCCCATCTGGGTGAATTTCCTTCGTTAACGCTGTAGTAGGGGCCGGTTTTGGGTGTTCGGATCTCTTCGTGGGAGAGACGAAACGCACCCATGTCGGGATCAAGGGTGAAACCATGCACCCCATCGCCCAGGGTGTAGATGAGCATCGTGCTTGACCCATACAGGCAATATCCGGCCAGGACCTGACGGCGGCCGGGCTGTAGAAAATCTTCCAGCGCCGCCTCGCTCCCCGCACGGATTTTACGATGCACGGAGAAAATGGAGCCGATACTGATATTGACGTCGATATTGGAGGAACCATCCAACGGGTCCATCAGGAAGACATATTCAGGATGGGAAGCGGCAATGGGCAATATCTCCTCCATCTCCTCCGAGGCGATTCCGGCCAGGTCTCCGGTGGAGGCCAGCGCCGCAACGAATGTGTCGTTGGCCAGCATGTCCAACTTCTGCACCCCTTCGCCATGGACATTTGTCCCTCCCGCAGCACCGGCAAGCCCCACCAAACCCGCCCGGTTCACCTGATGTGCGATGGCCTTTGTGGCCGTTGCGACCTGAAGCAGGAGGCGCATCTGTGCTTCGGGACAGCTTCGCTGCCTTAGAAAAAGTTCCAGTGGAATTCCCATCGGGGTAGAC
>CAZQIT010000058.1:0-6510 GCA_964592995.1 uncultured Nitrospirota bacterium
CGCCTCGCGCATCTCCGGCGTGTTGACCGGTTTGCTGGTCGGAGGCGCCTCCGGCGAAAACGGCAACGACTCCTGCGCCCACGCCCCAGGACGAACGATCCCCAAACTGGCAATCAGACTGATACCCAGCAACCCGACCCACAAATTTTTTCTCAAATCCATTTCCTTCTCTCTCCAACATTCAACGACAAAGACATCCGACTCGCCTGGTTTTTACGCTCGTCCGCTTGAGCACCTTGTCAGGCCGGTACGCGCACCTCTCCATAAAGAAACTCCGGTGCAAAATCCGCCCCATTTGGCCAAACAAGGGTGTGAAACTCCGGATCAACGTAAAAACATTTGAACTGCTCCACATCCTTGAGGGGTTCAAAGACGGGACCATCCAGTTCGCCTGCAAAATCAATCTCGCCCTCGCTCCCGTCCCGGAAAGCGACCCTGATGGTGTATCCCGACACATACTGGGCATTCATCACATGATAGTTCATCGCTTCACTCCTAACGGGGAAATCTTGTAAAGGGGCTTGCGTTGTTGAGCCAACTTCCAGTTTTCGAGGAGTTCATGCTGGTGTAATTCATGCCATTCCAAAAGACGATGCAACGCCTGCCTTGGGAACTTGCCCGAAACAACGCCCGCCTCAATCTCTACAGTCACCTCAAATTCACCATAGACCGCATGATAATGCGCGGGCCCGTGCTCCCGAAAGAACATGCCGATTACTATCCCAAGAAATCGGCTGAGTTCCGCCATCCTGTAAACCTATCGTTCCATCCACAATTGTGCGACCAGACACCCCTAACGGCTCGCCCCTTGCCCGATCAGATCTCGGTCCAATTCCAGCGTGTAGGACAGCACTGTTTTCAAATTCATCCGCTTGGAGGCATTCAGGACTTCTATCCCCACAATTTTATGATCCTGGGTGGTATCCACGTTGACGCCTTCCGCTGTTTCCACGGCCCCATCCGGCGGTTCCTCGCCTAATTCGACGTACAAGGCGTCCACCTCGTCGTCGTAATAAATCTTCATCCAATCCGCTCCCGCTTTCGTGGATAGGCCGTGACGACGACCGCCACATCCCCTTCCACCGCTAACCCTAATGAATCTTCTCTGGCTTGCGAGGCTCTTTGTTGGACGTGTCATAGTCGGCCAGGATGATCTTCCACATGTCGTCTTCTGGGATTTCGCCCTTCCAGGCGGGCATCGCCGAATCCCACGGACTCGACTCCGCCGGAAGACCCATCGCCCCTTCATTGATCCGCCAGAGGAGGTACGGCTCTACCACCGTGGCAATCGTCCCCGGATCGGTGAAGTCGGCGGGCCGGAGACGAAAGCCCCAGGCCATCGGGCCGTTTCCGTCGGCCTTCGAGCCGTGGCAGGGGCGGCAATTGATCTGGAAGAGATCTCGTCCCTCTGCCGTAACATGTTGCACAAACATGCCTCGCGCCTCTTCGACTGGAACCGTCAGCCCCTTTTCTTCCATAAACTTCTTGACCATTTCATCCGTCGGCTTGCGAAACGGATTTTGAAGCGGCTCAAACTTGCCCGGGAGCGTGGGATGTTGCACGCGAATCATCACCGGAGGAGCAACCCTCGGCACCACACTTTGATAGGCAAGCCCCCCGACCAACAGCGGCATGACAATCAGCACACCCAGCCGCAGAAATCCTCCCCCTTTGAGAAAGTTCACCAGCGGCCGCTTGAACTCATTGATCTTGCTTTGGCTGGTCGTCACAAAAATCGCCAGGGCCACCGTGGTGAGAATCATATAGATCATCATCAGGCTGCCTGGAAGTGGCAGCGGCCGATCCTTCCCAACGATCTTGGCCGACGCAACGGGGGACACAAACTTAAACGCCACATAGACCACGATAAACGTGATCACACACCCCAGCAACAGGGGAAATTTCTTTTTATTGTTCTGCTCCATCACATCCCCTCGTTAAACACGTGTCCCGCCGACAGAATCACCGTGGAAGTAACCCAGAACCATCGGCAATTCCTTCAACTCCCGCCGCAATGGATCAAGCGACAGTCCCAGCGCCTCCAGCGTGAAGGCCCCCAACAGTTGACTATCCCCCTCTTCACCAAAAATCACATCCGCACCACCCACCGCATCTCGGTATCTAAAAATGGCACACCCCTTCTTGCGGATGATCTTCGATCCATCCGCCAAACGAAACACCTGCTCGGCCAGAGGCCGAATTCCCAGGCCTTCTTTACCATAAATATAATGACTGCCCTGGGTTCTTCGCAGCACCCAGCCTCTTTTTTCAAGCAACCTGGCAAACGCCCTTCCAGAAACAACCTTCACACGGCAATTTCCAGCACCCGATCTTTTTGGGTAATCCCTACATCCCTTATGTCAACAGAAAGGCAACCCTCCACCGCCTCATAGAGGTTGGTCAGCAGTGCATCAAATGTTTCTCCCTGGGTTGCACAACCCAAAATCGAGGGCACTTCCGCCCAGTATCCGCCTTCTTCGGCTTCGTGAACGACCACCTTCAGCTTCATGGCATCACCTCACTGGAATGTTCACGCGCGCTTCACAACCCCGATATTCTGCACGCCACATTTTGTGTCCGCCATTTTGCCTCGGTGGAGCGACCTGCCCGGTGCTGTGCAACGTTCACCCTACGTCAGCGTCAAGAGGAAAGCCATCAGATTGTGGAACTGCTCCATCGTGAGAATTTCACGGAAGTTGCCCGGCATGATCGAAATTTTCTGCGGCACAATGGCCTGAATATCGGCCTTCGGAATCTTCCGAATTTCGCCCTGATCGTCGAGAATCTCAAAGCTCTCGGCATCCTCTCCCTTTTTGACGCCGGTGATAAAATCGCCCGCCTTCGTCTCCACCAAAAACGGCTCAAAACCGGAGGCAATCTGTTTGGATGGCTCCAGCACCGACTCCACGATATCTTGCGCCGTGCGGCTACCCGCCACGTTGGTCAACTCCGGCCCCACCTTGCCGCCCTGTCCTTTTACCGTGTGACACTTGGCGCACGGCGTCGGACTGTCCGGATCGAAGAATATCTTCTCGCCCTCTTTGGGATCGCCCTGGAGGTAAAGGGCAAACCCACCCCCGGCCGGTTCCTGCTCCAGCGTCTTGAGGCCCTTCTTCAGCTCCGCGTAAATGGGACTGTTGGTAATCGCCTCAAAATCGACTTCTCCTCCCAGCGACTGCAGGAACGCATCTACCGACACCTCTTCGTCGGCATTGAGTGAAATCGGCGGCTTCCAAATCACCGGCATCTCGTTCTTGAAGCCTTCGACCACATAGGCGCCGGGGTCGAAGTGACTCTCAATGATATAGTCGGTCGCCGTGTAGGGCTTGCCCGTTTTGGCCGACCGTTCCTTGGCGCGCAACTCGGCCCGTTGAATAATCGGACGATCAAATGGCGGCCCCGCCCCATCCTGCACCCCTAGATTCGGACAGCGGATGGCGCTCCCCTCGGTGCCCAGACTGTGGCAGGTGGAGCATTTCCCCTTCCCGAAGAAAATTTCGCGTCCCTGCTCCGGCCCTACCCCCACCGCAGCGGCCCCACGATGTGCCTGACCAGAGATGTCGGTAATCACCTCGGCGATGTAGATGTAGACCCCCAGCACGCAGAGCACGAAGAGCACACTCCGCCAAAACGCCCGCGCCGCCCCGCCTTTTTTAATCTGCTGATTTTCCATAAACCTTCTTCTCCCCCAACAACACCTTGAATTTATTTGCGCGTGCCGATTTTATACTTCCTCTCCAAGACGTCCAGTGCAATCACTTTCCCCGTCCGAACTTCATCGCGCGCCGCCGAAATAATTTCCATGAACTCCAGACTGCTGCTCAACGCAAGAGACTCGCGATCCACATGCTTCATTTTCGTCAACCCCGGCCCTCTACCCTTTTCACGCGGCTCATCCAGTAAAGCGGCTTTCTACTGCAATGCATTACTGCCACAATGAGCATGTAATCCTGTTCTATCGTGTAGAGAATTTTGTATGGAAACCTCCGCGTACGACAGCCCCGCACATCCTCTTCAACCACGGCAAACAACCTCGGATTCTCAAGAATACGCCGCAGGGCACGTTCAATCTCTGCATAAAATGCGAGACCCAGCACCGTATTTTTCGCGGCGTAATAGAGCGTCGCCTCACTCAACTCCCGCAAGGCATTCGGGTGAAATCCATACCGCATCACACCACGAGTTTTCGCACCTGTACCAATGCTGCCTCACCCTGAATTGGCTCTATTTGTCCACAGCGAATTTCATCGCGACGTTTCTTCGCTTCCGCCACCCACAACTTCTCAATGGTCTCGTCTTCCAGGCTCTCCACCAGATGCTCGGCCAACTGCGCCCGATCCTCGCCTGGCAGAAGCATCGCCTGGGCCACAATCTCATCGACACACATTTTCATGACATCCTCCTAAGTCTGCTTCGTCGCGTCCGAGTCCAATCCATCCGAGATCGTCGTGGCCTCGTGGCGGAGACCCGCGCCCGCGCCTGCCGGAATCAGCCCGATCGGGGCCGCCTTGTCGCCCACCTTTTCGCCATGTCCACCCTGGTCTTCATCGCCATGTTTGCCGTAGCCGGTCAACCAGAAGAGGAACGAGACGATCCCCAAAAAGGTCACCAAGCAGAGGCTCACCATCTTGGCCATTGTGGCGTTGGTCGGCGTGTAGCTCCATTGTGATGTATCGCGCATCACACCGTAGATATGCCAATCCTCGCGCAGACCGGAGCGAATAAAACCCATCAGACCGATATTGAGCACGATGGCGATGCAGATCAGAATCAGGACGTACTGCGCCCGATCCGGAATTTTTCCCCAGGCAATCTCGCCATGCTCCTTCGCCCCCTTAAACAGATAGACGTCAATCGTCGTCACGAGTGCCAGACAGGTCATCATCATCATCCATTGCGTCAGGGCGATATTGCGCAGCAGCGGGTTCGCCACGGCCATAATGACAAATCCATAAACCCCCATCACAAACGTAATCGAAAAAACCCCCACCCCCATGTAGAGCATCTGTCCCCATTTGCCCTTGTTGGCAAAGGTCAGCAGCACCGCAACCACCGCCATGCCCATCTGTACCAAAAGCAGCATGGCCGGCAATTTAAAATATTTGGCGCGGTCGGCGGGCAGATCGAATGCGGCAGGATCGGCATGAAACAGATAGTTGGAATACCAGCCCATCAGCGCAATGCAGCAGCCCGCGACGGCCACCAGAACAATCTTCGCCTTTACCCCCTGCTGCGAGAATGGAATCCCGTCCATCTTATTGGCCCGTCGATAGAGGAGAAAGCTGAAAAAGGTGGAGAGGATGATAAGGTTAATCACCGCGTTTTTGGCCGACATCAGCCCCAGGAACTTAAACGTCGGATGATATTGGCCGCCCAGCAACACCTGCTCTTCGGCGTTGAGTGGGAGATTATGCGGCGTGAGCCAAATGGCAAAGCAGACGAAGATGATCCCCTCGATGAACTTGATGTAGCCGCTGTAGCGCTCCGATCCGGGAATGCGCTCCATCCCGATCCAGAGGTAATAATTGCTCCCGATGAAGAGCGTGCCGACCAGAATCGCTTGGAGGATGAACGTCCAGGAGAACGCGCCACCCATCATGTTGTTGCCCATCACGGCGCTAACGCTGTAGACCTCGCGCCCCATCCAGTAACCTGCGAACGGCAGCGGGAAGAGGCCCGCCACACCGATGAAGTTGCTGATGTAGCCCATCCAGTCATAGTGTGCCCTGTCCGACTGCGTCTCTGATCCCAGATACTTCACCGCCGCGTAGGCCCCGCCAATAAAGCCGCCGAACGCCACGTTGCCCAGAATGCGATGCACGTTGATCGGGTGCCATAACGCGGTGTTCATCGCACCCCATGCCGTGCCGATGAAGGCGTTGGTCTCTTTGTCGATCTGAATGGGACTCATCATAAAACTGGCCCAGGTATTGGCAAGCCCCATCAGGATCAACCCCCAGACGTTGAGCAGGATGCCCAGCGTAATATGCAGCCACTTCTTCCCCTGCATTGCATCCCAAAGATAGTAGTACAGATAGAGCGTGAACGATTCGAGGAAGAAGATCATGGCGTAAATGTAGAAAACGTCGTGGAAGACGTTGCTCATGTAGGCCATAAATTTGGGATAGAGACCAAACAGCGAGAACGCCAGAAGACCGCCCAGGGCCGCCGTCGTCGAGAAGGCGCCAGAGAGGAGCTTGGTGAATTCATAAGACAGTCGGTCGAAGCGTTTATCCCCCGTCTTGGCCCCAATCGCCTCCAACGTCACCGCAAACATGGGCACACCCAGCACAAAGGCGCCGAACATCAGATGCATCTCGGCCACAAACCAGATGACGTTTCTGGAATTAAACCCCAAGAACGTCCGGTAGTCGTCCTTGATGATCGTGCCGTCGGTCGCAGCAAACACCGCCGTCGCAGCCAAAAGCAGCACCAGACCCAAATACCCGGCCACGCCGCGCCTCACCCATTTGCCCCACTTCTCACCCACATGTTTCATGGTATTTCTCC
>CAZQIT010000059.1:0-3692 GCA_964592995.1 uncultured Nitrospirota bacterium
GGTGGCCCGGGAAGAAGCCTGCCAGTTCGTGGTGGTCTGTGGGGACGTGTTTGAGTCTAACCAGGTAGACCGCAAGACCGTGGTGCGTGCGCTGGACGCACTCAAGGCCATCCCTGTTCCGGTCTATCTGCTGCCGGGGAACCACGATCCACTCAACGCCGCGTCCGTCTATCGTTCTGCCACCTTCCTTGATCGCAAACCGGCACACGTGTACGTCATTGAAGATACAAACCCCATTTCGGTGAGTGAAGGCGTCGAAATTATCGGGGCGCCGTGGACGTCCAAGCGGCCCCTGCACGATCTTGTTGCTGCGGCGATTGATCCTCTTTATCTCATTGATCCCCTTTATCCCGTAGAACTGGCGGGGATGACACGGATTTGCGTGGCACACGGGGTGGTGGACTCGCTTGCGCCGAATTCGGATGCGCCGGGGGTGATCTCCGTGGCCCGGGTGGAGGCAGCGCTGGCAGAGGCCAAAATCCATTACCTTGCGCTGGGGGATCGGCACTCTCTCACCACGGTGGGCCAAACGGGTCGCGTGGGGTACGCCGGTGCGCCGGAGCCGACCGACTACGACGAGGTCAAGCCAGGGTTCGCCCTCGTGGTGGAAATCAACGGGAAAGACCTCACAACAAAGGAAGTTTCCATCGGGACGTGGCGTTTTATCGAACGGGAACGGATCGACGTCAATAGCCGGGAAGAGATTGAGACGCTCCGGAGATGGATGGATGCCCTGGACGGCAAGGATCGTACGATTGTGAAGCTGCGCTTCGTCGGCGCCCTCTCGCTGGCGTTGCAGGGGGAACTGGATGCGCTTCTGGAGGATGCCCGCGCGGTCTTTGGCGCCGTTGAAACGCGCACGAATGATCTGGTCATCATTCCAGAGGACGCCGACTTTACGGAGTGCGGATTTTCGGGCTTTGCAGGCAGCGCCGTAACGCGGCTGCGCGATATGGCGCAGGGAACGGCGTCGGAAGGCCCAGCGGCAAAGGAGGCCCTGGCGCTTTTGGTCCGATTGGCCCAGAGGAAGGGGGCCGCATGAGATTCCTTCGTCTGCGACTGGCCGACTATCGGGGGGTGGATCGGTGTGAGGTGCAATTCGGGCCGAACGGGTTGACCCTGATTGAGGGACCCAATGAGGCCGGAAAGAGCAGCCTAGCCGAGGCCATTGGGCTGCTCTTCGACTGCTACGATTCCAGCAAACATCGGGATGTCCTTGCGATCCGGCCCGTGGATCGGGACGTCGGCCCTGAAATCGAGCTTGAGGCCCAAAGCGGCCCTTACCAGTTTCGCTACTTCAAACGGTTCCACAAAAAACCGGAGACGACGCTTGCGATCACACGCCCCACGCCCGAAAACCATACGGGGCGCGAGGCCCACGAACGCGCTGCGGCGATTCTTGTCGAAACCATCGACGTGACCCTATGGAAGGCGCTCATTCTGCAACAGGGGCACGCGGTCGGCCAGGCCGATTTGTCCGGGCAGACGTCGTTGTCGGCGGCGCTGGACGTCGCCTCTGGCAGACCTGCCGCCGATCCCCAGGAGGAAAGTCTGTTCGACAAGGTTCAGGAAGAGTATGGGCGGTATTTCACGCCGCAGGGCAGTGAAAAGAAGGAGATACAGCAGGCCCGGCAGGATCAGGCCAAACAGGAGGCCGACGTTGCCGCACTTATGGCGAGGCTGCGTGATCTGGAAAAAGACATCGACCGCGCCGCCCACCTCCACCAGGAACGGGGACGCCTGACGAAACAGGAAAGCGATCTTTCTGCGGATTGTGCGACGCACACGAGGGCGCTTGCGGAGATTCAGGAACTGGAAGGCACGATTGAGACCGCGCGGCTCAAATTGGAGTCGGCAAAGAAGTCGGAGCAGGCGGCCCAACGCGACAGGGAGGAACGTCAAACGCTAATCCAGTCGGTCGCTAAAGCGGGCAAGGCGCTGTGCATTCTCAACGAGACCCGTGACGCATCCGGGGTCGCGGCGGAGAAAATAGAGGGGGAGTTCAAGCGGGCCGAGGACGAAGCAGAACAGTCCGAGCAGAGGCAGCGAGAGGCAGAGGCACGATCGAACTTGTGTCGGGCCGATTTCGACTACCACAACAACCGTCTGCATTTGGAGCAGTTGACAGAGCGCAAGACGCGCATCGACCGGGCGCGGGAGAAGGCGGCCCAGGCGGAGGCGCTTCTTACGAAGAACACCGTGGACGAACGCGCGCTCAAGAAAATTCAGGACGCCGAACGCGCCCTCCAGACGGCGCAGGCTCAGTTTGAGTTGGGCGCACCCAGCCTGCGTCTGCACGGCTTGAGGGCGCTGACCGTCCAAATCGACGACCAGGAAATCGCGCTCCAGTCGGACGAGGAACGAATCCTGTCCGTTTCCGATCGGGTTCGTCTGAAGATTCCCGGCCTCTTGGCGGTGGAGGTGACGGCGGGAACAAGCACCGGCGACCTGTCGAAGAAAGTTGAAGAGGCACGTTTGGCGCTGGACGCGGCTTGTCGAAAGGCCGGTGTCGGGAGTCCGGACGAGGCCAGAGCGGCGTGCGACAGTCGGAAGGCAGCACAGCGGGATGTTCAGGATAAAAATCAGGTCGAAGCGGACAATCTGCGTGATCTTTCATACGACGAGATGGCAAAGAAGATCACCGGATTGGGGATCAGCGTTCCATCTTATCCTTCCGAGCGGGCCGAGCGGGCATATGGGATCGGGAAACCTGCGCTGGCCCCAGATTTGGCGTCCGCAAAGAAGGAAAATACGGCGGCTGAAGGCACCTGGAAGATGGCCAACACGGAATGGGAGACGGCCCGGAAGGCCCTCGACGCCGTCCGCCGCCTTCGGGATGAGCAAAAGGAAAAACATCAAAAGACGCGGATTGACCTCGACCATCAAGCAGCCGATCTAAAACAATCCGAAACCAGCCTGGCACGGGCGAGAAGTGCGGTATCGGATGACAATGTGGAGGGCACGCTTGCCGCAGCGACACAGGAGGTGGCCGACAAACAGGCTGCGGCCACCTCGGTTGAAGCGACGCTGGCGATGCGGCGTCCAGACGTCGTCCGGACCCTGGAGAAGACCGCCCGGGAATCGCTGGAAACCGTCCGAGTGAAGAGGACGGCATCGGAGTCCGAGGCGACGGACGTCCGTGCCAGGCTTGCGGCGCATGGCGAGGAGGGCCTTCACGAGCAGCTTCAATCCGCCCAGGGCCGACTTTTAGATCGGCAGCGGGAAAACGCGGCGACGCAACGGCGTGCGGCGGCGGCTCGGTTGCTGCTTACGACGTTGCGCGAGGAGCGGGATAAAATGCGCCGGGCCTATGTTGCGCCGCTAAAAGAACGCATTGAGCAACTGGGACGCCTGGTGTTTAACGATTCCTTCCAGGTTGCGGTCGGTGAAGACCTTTCCATGACCCAGCGAACACTGGATGGCATGACCGTCCCGTTTGAGTCCTTGAGCGGCGGCACAAAAGAGCAGCTCTCGCTGCTTGCACGGATCGCCTGTGCCATGATCGTTGCCAAAGAGGGTGGGGCGCCGCTGATTTTAGACGATGCCTTGGGCTATACCGACCCGGAGCGGCTGAAAGGAATGGGTGCCGTCCTGGCCCGGGCCGGTGAGGCCTGCCAGATTATCATCTTAACCTGTGTGCCGGAGAGATACAGTCACGTCGGCCGGCCCACAGTCGTCCGTTTGAAATAAAG
>CAZQIT010000060.1:0-2533 GCA_964592995.1 uncultured Nitrospirota bacterium
GGCCATGGAGCGCAGCGTGGTGAAAGATGTGGAAATTAAACACCTGCTGAAAGCCGCTTTGACCGAAAAAATTGACGACCGCGAATTATTCATGAAGGGCATCGACATCAGCTATTACTACGAAGGCTATAGCGAATTTAGAGTGGAGGATTTATAGCATGAGAAACGATGGTGGACCCCTCTGTCAGGACAATAATACGTCGAGTTTAAGAGGGTAGCCTTCTTCATGCGGCGGCTCAGCTCGTCATTAGGCCACAAATCATTAGTGTATGTTGATACAGACGCAGGTATGATCTATTATCATACTAATGACAGCCGATATGTTTCTTGACCGCGCCCAGCCGCTTCAGGCTGGTATACCACGCTAACCCTGCACTCCAGCCGACCGCATAAAGCGTGGTGTTTTTACTCGGAGTCGTTGCGCGTATGAGGGGTTTATGAATCGATCCTTTTGGCAAACGCTTCCTAAACCGATTGTCGGCCTTGCCCCGATGGACGGGGTAACGGATGCGGCCTTCCGATTTATTTCGGCAAAGCATGGCAGGCCGGACATCCACTTTACCGAGTTTACGCATGTAGAGGGAATCTGTCGGGGCATCCCCGCTGTGCTTCGTAACCTTGAATACCATCAGATAGAACGGCCGGTCATCGCACAGGTTTTCGGTCACGAGCCGACGGCTTTCTATAAAGCCGCTCACATTATTTGCGCACTGGGATTCGACGGCATTGACATTAATATGGGCTGTCCCGATCGTGCTATTTCGGGGAAGGGATGTGGTGCCGCCCTCATTCAAAAACCAAAAGTGGCGCAAGAGATTATTCGTGCCACACAAAACGGGGTGCATGATTTTGCCGAAGGAAGGCCGTTGGAAAAAATCGGTCTTTCTGAAACAACATGCCAGGAAGTGCGACAAATGATCCGCCGAATGAAAGAGGTCGGCCCCCTCCCAAAACGGCCCGAAGGGCACGTTGCCCCCGAAGGGGTCGGACCCCTGCCCGTCTCTGTTAAAACCCGGTTGGGATATGACCGTGTGGTCATTGAGAGTTGGATGAGCCACCTGTTGGAAATGACCCCTGCCGCTATTACGATTCACGGACGGACCTTAAAACAGGGATACCGTGGAAATCCCGATTGGGAGGCGATCGGCCGTGCAACTGAAATTGCGCACACAACGCAAACACTTTTGCTTGGAAATGGGAATATCCTGACGCCAGAGGACGCCTGCAATCGGATTTCACAGTATGGCGTGGACGGTGTTTTAATTGGTCGGGGAGCGATGGGCAATCCGTGGTTTTTTCTGGCGAATGATGCGATCCGGGGGGGGGCGACCCCCGCAAGGCACGTTGCTCTCGCAGGGCACGTTGCCCCCGCAGGGCACGTTGCCCCTGTGACCTGTTCGTCATAGGCGATACGGCCCCCCGTTGCAGTTGAGGTCAGCCAGGCGAGTCGCTGGGAGGTCGCCCTGGAACACGCAGCGTTTTTTGATCGTATCCGTGGAACAATCCCCTTTTCTATTATGCGGAAACATTTGGGTTGGTACGCAAGAGGAAAAGAGGGGGGAATTCGATCCGCGTTGGTACGTGTGAGCAGTCTTACTGAAGTAAGGCAATTATTAAGTCCAGGTCTGTTATGCGTCTCATTTTAGCTTCCACGTCGCCGCGCAGAAAAGCCCTTTTAGAAACGCTGGGAATCGCGTTTGATATCATGGCCCCACGCTATCTGGAGGTAGCGATCCCCCATCTCACGGCAGAACAGCAGGCGGTCGCCTTTGCATCTGAAAAGGCACGATCTATTGGAATCTCGGATGCGTTTGTTCTGGGAAGCGATACGCTCGTCGCGGTAGACGATTTAATTTTAGGGAAGCCTGTGGATGTTTCCGATGCACGCAGGATGCTGATCCTCCTGCGAGGGCGCACGCACCGGGTCATCACAGGGGTCGCGTTGCGTATTCCAAAAGGGATGTCGGAAGTCTCGGTTGGTTTTAAATCTGAAACCGATTTAACAATTGAAGAATGCTGGCACGAAGTGACAGAAGTGCAAATGCACGACATGCGTGACGGGCAAATAGAGGAATATCTTTCTGGCAAAGAATCACTGGACAAGGCGGGTGCATACGCGATTCAGGGAGAAGGGGCACGATTTCTTAAAGTGGTAAAAGGCAACATTGATAATGTCGTGGGACTCCCGCTCCAATCGGTTGCGATGGCCCTGGAGCGCCACGGTTTTGCTGTGTCCAAATTGTTCTGATTACGGCACGGCCCGTGAGCGCTTGTCGGACATCTTCGCGGGCGGGCCTGTTTGCGCGCAAAGGAAGATTCGCCATACCATGCTTGAAGACACGTTTTCCGACATTATTGGCAAGGCCTGCTTTGGACTTTCTATTCCGCTAATCGACTTGGCGCAGCGCTCCGGCCTTTCGGTTTTGCGCATTCAGCGCCTCTCTCGCGGGGAAGTCGTGCCGGTTCGGGAAGAGATTGAGCGCCTCTCGCCACAACTGGGACTCTCTGCGCGGAAGCTCCTCCAAATGACCCT
>CAZQIT010000061.1:0-4356 GCA_964592995.1 uncultured Nitrospirota bacterium
TCCAGGATGGCCTGTTGGACGGGGAGGCGGTTGGCCGCCTGCTCGAAAATGACCGATTGAGGGCCGTCCATCGCCTCCGCCGTGATCTCCTCGCCGCGATGGGCGGGCAGGCAGTGCATGATCAACGCCTCCGGATGCGCGGATGCCATCAACGCGGCATTGATCTGATAGGGCCGCAGGGCCGCAACGTGCGCCGGGTCGTTCGCCTGGCCCATCGACACCCAGACATCCGTGTAGAGCACATCCGCCCCTGCCGACGCCTGCATGGGGTCGTTATGAATCAGGATTTCTCCGCCGTGCTCTTTTGCAATCCGCATGGCACGTTCCGTGATCGCAGGATCGGGCATCCGGCCCTTCGGCGCGGCCACGATCACCCGCATCCCCATCAGGGCGCCCCCCTCCATCAGGGAATGGGCGATGTTGTTCCCGTCGCCAATGTAAGCCAGCGTCAGCCCCGCAAGCCGCCCGCGCCGTTGGTAAATCGTGAACAAGTCGGCCAGGATTTGGCAGGGATGGTGCGAGTCGGTGAGGCCGTTGATGACCGGAACCGTGGCCTGTCGCGCCCATTCCTCCAAACGCGCCTGCCCAAAGGTGCGGATCACCAGCCCGTCCAGATACCCCGACAGCACCCGCGCCGTATCGGCCACCGTCTCGCCGCGCCCGGTCTGCATACTTTCGGGCGGCAGAATCACCGGATGCCCGCCTAGCCGATGGATGGCCACCTCGAACGACACGCGTGTGCGGGTGGACGGCTTCTCAAACAACATGCCGACGGCGCGCCCGGAAAGCGCCGGATGACGCAGCCCCGCCTTGTATTCCCCCGCCCGCCCCATCAGCCACTTGATGTCTTCCGGCGCAAGGGCCGCTAAATCCAAAAGATCACGTTTGGGCATACGCGTCACAATCTCTCACACGGCCATCAGGCCAAGACGACTTCGAGTGGTTTCTTGTCGAGCTTACTGACACGAAGCACGGAGAACCCCAAAACGTTGCCGTCCTGATCGACCTTCTCCATCACCTGATCGTTGTCGGTCTCTCGAAAGTAACCTTCTTTTTGCTCAAAGACGACTTCCATGTAATCGCCTTCAGGGTCATACCAGAGTTTCACGGTTTTTTGGGCCATATCTCCACTCCCAATCGGATGGCCCGGCCTTCATGGTCGTAAAGAAGTGTCACGATGGATGACCCACCCCCAGAATCTCTCCCAGGATCGTGAGCATCGTGTTGATTTCCGCACGGGTGATGATGAGGGGTGGCACAAAGCGCAGCGTGCGGTCGGATGTCCGGTTCAAGAGCAGTCCACGCGCGGACGCCTGGCCGATCACCTCCATTGCGGTGGGGGCTGCGGGGGAGAGGTCAATGGCTGCGATTAAGCCCACACCGCGCACCGCTTCGATCCGGCCCGTTTTCTTCTGAAGGTAGGACAGGCCCGAAACCAGCGCCTCTCCCCGTTTGCCCACGCGCGACAAAAACGGTGCCGTCATCCGCCGGGCCACCGCAAGGGCTGCGGCGCAGGCCAGGGGATTTCCGCCGAAGGTAGAAGCGTGGCTGCCCGGCGTGAATGCCCGCGCCACGGCCTCTTTGGCCAGCATCGCGCCAATCGGCACGCCCCCACCCAGGCCCTTGGCCAGCGTCAGGATGTCCGGCGCAACGCCTGCGTGTTCATAGCCAAAGAGTCGGCCCGTCCGCCCCATGCCGGTCTGCACCTCGTCTAATATCAGCAGCGCACCCGACCGGTCGCACAGTTTGCGCACCGAGGCCAAATACCCCGGCATGGGAATGCGCACCCCCCCCTCACCCTGAATCGGCTCCAGCAGCACCGCCGCCGTCTGCGGCGTGATCGCGGCTGAAAGTGCATCGGGATCGTCGTAGGGGACGTACCGAAACCCCGGCACCAGCGGCTCGAAGCCTTTGTGATATTTCTCCTGACCGGTGGCCGTAACGGTGGCCATCGTCCGCCCGTGAAACGAGCCGTGGGCGCTGATGATCTCGACGCACGCCGCCCCCCGCGTCTCTTTGGCAAACTTCCGGGCCAACTTGATGGCGGCCTCGTTGGCCTCCGCCCCGCTGTTACAAAAAAAGACTTTGTCGGCAAACGAATGCGCCACCAGCCACTGCGCCAGCCGAATCTGCGGTTCGTTGTAATAAAGGTTGGAGACGTGAATCAGCCGCTCGGCCTGGTCGGCAATCGCCTTGACCAAACCGGCATCGGCATGGCCCAGGGCGTTGACGGCAATACCCGCAGTGAAATCGAGGTACGACTTGCCATCCGCGTCGGTGACGGTCGCCCCCCGGCCCGCCGCAAGCACCAGCGGAAAGCGGGCGTAGTTGCCCATCAGGACGGCATCGCCTTCTTGGATCCATCGACGTGACCTATTGGATTGACTGGACATGCAATTCCTCTTCTGCCCCCTGCGGTGATCCACGCTCCTCTACATCGGCCAGTGTGCGAAGCATAATGCCGTCCGCAGGACTGCCGTCCGCAGGACCGAGGTGGAACAGTTTTCGCGCCGCCTCCAGAACCATATTTCCGTTGGCCGATCCCGCCTCTTCTTTTAGAACCGTCAGCGGATCGTGCAGCAACTTGTTGACGATGGAGGCGGTCAGCCCTTCCAATGCCTCACGCTGCGCGGGTGTGAATGCACCCATCTTACCGAACATTTTTTCGACTTCCGTGCGGCGAATCTCTTCCGCTCGCTCTTTCAGGGCCACAATCATTGGCACGGCGTCCAACGATTTAAACCAGCGTGAAAGACGCGCGGCCTCTTCCACCACAATCTCCTCCGCCTTAAGCGCCTCGATTTCACGCATCCGGATGTTGGCTTCAACGGAAAACTTCAGATCGTCAATATCATAGAGAAAGACATTGTCCAAGCTGTTGACGGCGGGATCAATATTGCGAGGCACCGAGATGTCGATTAAAAAAATCGGGCGGTTCTGGCGCGCCGTCACAACACGGGCGACATCCTCCACGCCGATCAGGTAATGCGGGGCGCCCACAGAGCAGAGCACGATGTCGGAACCCACCATCTCGGCCATGAAATCCTCAAAGGCCACCGGAACGCCGTTGAACCGGTGCGCCAGTTCCACCGCCCGTTCAAAACTGCGGTTGGCAATGGCGATGGACTTGACCCGATGATCGACGAAGTGACGCGCGGCCAACTCCGCCATTTCTCCCGCGCCGATGAGCAACACGGACTGGGCCGTGAGTTTTCCAAAAATTTTTCTGGCCAGTTCCACCGCCGCATAGCTGATGGAGACCGCATTTTCGGCGATTTTTGTCTCCGTGCGAATCCGCTTGGCCACCGAAAGGGTCTTTTTGAACACCTTGTTTAAAATGACCCCCGTCGTTTTATGCAGCATGGCCTGGTCAAAGGCATCCTTCACCTGACCCAGGATTTGCGGTTCGCCAATCACCATGGAGTCGAGACTGGACGCCACACGAAAGAGATGTCGAATGCACTCGGTCGCCGAATAGAGATACAAACAGGGGGCAACTTTTTCGGCCTCCAATCCGGAAGGGTATTGGGTGAGAAAGGACGACACGGCGGACAACCCGGCGCGGGTATCCCGGACGACGGCACAGACCTCCACCCGGTTGCAGGTGGAGACAATCACCCCCTCTTCCACCTGGGGATCGGATTTGAGCCGACAGAGCGCCTCCCCCATCGTTGCCTCCGTCATCGAAAAGCGTTCCCGGATTTCGATGGGCGCCGTCTTATGATTCAGTCCCGCCAGCACAATGTTCATGATCTACGCCAGGGCCACAAAAATAAAGATCACCCCCACAAAGCCGATAATCGCCAAGTGTGCCGCTTTGCGTGCCCGCCATCCAACCGTAATCCGTCCGTGCAGAACAATCAGATAAAAAAACCAGGTGCAAAAAGCCAGAAGCTGTTTGGTATTCCCTGTCCAGGGCGATCCAACGGCATATTGCGACCACATGGCCCCGGAGATCATCCCCACCGTCAGGAGCGGAAACCCCAAAAGAATAGCCTTCTTATTCCATTGATCCAACAAGTCCAGGGATGGGAGTCGGTCGTAGAGGGCGTTGAACTGCTTCGTTTTTAAAAAATGTTCCTGGAGCAGATACATCACCCCCGCAACAAAAGCCATCGCAAAAGCCGCAATCCCCAGGATGGAAAGGGTCGTATGCACCCCCAACCAGGCGGTCTTGAGGGTCATGTCCATATTGCGAATTTCGTTGGGAAGAGCAGAAGCGGAGATCAGGGAAAGAAAGGCAAGCGGAAGGATAAACGATCCCAGCACATCAATGTGATATCGCAGATCAATCCAGCAAAAGATCAGGACCAGCGCCCAGGAGAAAAAAGAGAGCGCGTCATGCAGACTGGTAAA
>CAZQIT010000062.1:0-20735 GCA_964592995.1 uncultured Nitrospirota bacterium
GCCCGCCTCACCATGCGTCTCGATTCGGACATCCTGGACTGGTTCAAATCGCAGGGACGCGGCTACCAAACCAAAATCAACGCCCTCTTGCGGGCCTACAAAGACGCCCACGCCGTGCGGCCCTAAAGCGGTGATCCGATCCAGATGTTCGATCTGGGCTATGGCCTCCCAGAGCACCACGCGGGCGCGGACGATCTCCCGGATGGCACGCTCCTGCCGGAGACCCACCCGTCGCGCCCAGGCACTCCAAAGGAAGCCCTGTGCGTGGCCTCTCAGGTAAGGCCTCCGAAGAAGTACACGGAAAAGAAGGCCATCACCGGAGAAATCATCTTGTGTAGCAGGCCGAAGGGGTCTGACCACATCAACACGACAATCAGGATCATGCCATAAGGCTCAATGCGTCGGAGCGTCATAGCACCCCGTTCGGGTAGGAGTCCAGCCAGAACCCGTCCACCATCCAGCGGCGGAATCGGAATCAGATTAAAGACCATCAGCAGGACATTGATCTTGACGGAAAAGCGGAGCATGAGCAAAATGGGTGTCCACAAGAACAATCCCGGCGGGTCCTGGGGGCCGATCGGATCAAAATAGGCAGCCCCCGTCAAGATCAGCCGGTAGAGCACCCCACTGACCAGTGCCAGAAGAAGATTCATCGCTGGCCCCGCAACGGCCACCCAGGCCATATCCTGCTTTGGACGACGCAGGTTTGATGTGCTGACGGGCACCGGCTTGGCATATCCGAAAAGCGATCCGGTGGTGGCAAACAGGAGGAGTGGAAGCAGGATCGTGCCAAACAAATCGATATGAACCCAAGGATTGAGGCTGATTCTGCCAAGTTGTCGAGCCGTTGGATCGCCTTTTTTGTCGGCCACCCAGGCGTGCGCCGCCTCGTGAAGCGTCACCGCAAAAAGCAGCGGCAGGGTGATGACGGAGATCTGCTGAAGAATGTGTTCCATGGTATTAATCCTGTGTTATCACGGAGGTTACTCAATCTGAACGAACCGGCCCCGCCGCACTTCAATCATCAGGGGTTGTTTAACGGCCTCTCCCTCTCGCATCTCCAGAATCTGTCCGGAGGCTCCAGCGTGTTGCGTTGTCGAAAGGATGGCTGCCCTCACCGCTTGCGGTGTTGCAGCACCCGCTTCGATGGCGGAAAGGATGAGGCGGGTTGCGTCGTAGGCCTGCGCCGCCAGGATATCCGGCGTCTGTTGATATTTTTTTTGATAGGATTCCACGAACTGCAGAACGGCGGCGTCCGTGCTCCCTAAGAAGAATCCATCGGCGAAGACGGCCCCCTCCGCATGTCCTCCGACCAGCTTTAAAAATGACGGATGATTCCAGTCGTGGGTGCCCAGGAGCGCAAGACCCCGCACGCCGTGGAATGCCAGTTGGGGAATGAGCAGACCGACGGTGCGGGCATTCCCCGGCAGAAAAATCGCATCGGGTTTCACCGAGGTGCCCGAGGCACCTTTAATACGCAAAATCGGTTCGGAAAAGTCGGTCTCTTCGGGTGAATAGGTCTCGTTGCTGACGACCTGTCCGCCCCGTTTCTTGACCTGCTCCGAAAAGCATTTGGTCCACGCTTCGCTGCGGTGCGTCCTGGGAGACAGGATGGCAAAATGGGAGAGACCCATCCGTGAAACGGCATATTGCGCGATGGCATGACATTGAGCGCGGCCGGTGCTGGCGTTGCGAACAACCGATTTTCCCAGCGAGGTCAGCGAGGCTGCCGTTGCGCCGGGGGTAATCAGCACCAGACCCGCCGCTTCCGCAATCGGCGCCACTCGGTTCACCTCTTTGCTCAGCAGCGGCCCGACCAGCGCAATGGGGCGATCCTCCTTCACCCATTTCTCCAATGCCTCAGGGGTCTGACCCTCCAACGCCTTGACGATCAGCCCAACGCCGCCGCCTGCTACCGGAAACTGCTGTAGTGCCAGTTGAATTCCTTTTAGCGCAGCGTCACTAAACGCAGCCGAATCGCCCGTCATCTGGAACAGCGCTCCGATGCGATAGCGCAACGATTTGGCCCGTTGCCGCATCCGTTCCCGAATACCTTCGACTTGAGACAAAGCAGGATGTTGTGGGAAGGCTACGGTAAAGCGCTGAATCTCCTGGGTCACACGATAGGCGTCTCCCTGCGCCTCATAAAGGGTCATCAGCCGGATCAGGGCCACATCTGCGGGAAATGCCGCGCCGGATTCCTGTACCACACGTTGGAGGTCCGACTCTTGTAAATGCGTTTCAATGACGGCGACGATGTCGTTTCGCACTCCATTCACAGAGTCCACCGCCGCCGCATCCATTTTGGGCATTTCGGCCAGTATCGTCTGTTTGAGCAGAAGCACCTTGAATGCCTTCCAATGCTGCCCCTCCGTCCGATAGGCGAGAAGGGCTTTATCATAAATGACAAGCTTGGAGGGAGATTCTCCCGGAACATCTTCCCACACCGAAAGCGCCTGATCGGTTTCTCCCAGGAGCAGGAATTCCTCGCCAAGACGCATCCGCTCCGGAATCGTGATGTTGCGGGGAAGATCCAAAACTTCCAAAGGTGCATCTTCTGGCATGTTTGAGGCGTTGTCAGTCTCTATCCCTTCCGTCTCCTCCGGCGTTGTGACGGCGTCGTCAAAGGTGACGGGGCCATCCGCCGCATCAGGAGGAGGCTGAGACGCCGTGGGTGTCGCCTCCTGTGCAGGGACTTCCGTGGCCAGTAAAAAAAACAAAAAGAGAGAGATGATCATCTGCCGTCCATAATGTATGCCGATGTATGCCGATGTACGCCGATGTACGCCGATCAAGGCCATCCATACTTTAACTCATAAGGCATTTTGCTCAATAAAAGCAAGATCGGACAGGACGGCATAACACCTGTCCATTCATGTGGTTTACAGGGGGCACTCGAAATGCTACCATGCGTGGCTTTTGCCGTCGGATAAAAAAGGCCATTTCCAGATTTCCTTTCGGGTTTCCGCGTTGATGCGTTGGGTCGGTTCTGTTGTTTTCGTTCTGCTCGTGCTGATTTCCATCGGCAGCCCCTCTTTTGCGGAAGAGGGGCTTGTCCGCGTGAAACGGGTTGAGGTACGGGGAACACGCCGGATCAATGCCGAAACCCTGCTGGCCCGGCTCGCAACGCGGGAGGGGGATATTTTCTCCCTGGACCCTGTCCGTCAGGACATTGAGACACTCTATCAGACGGGCTATTTCGACCAGGTTTCGGCCGAGTCGGAGGGGGCTTTGGGGGGGGTTGCCATTTCCTTCATCGTCCAGGAAAGAGCGTTTCTGGTGGAAGTGATCTACGAAGGCAATTCGGAAATCAGTCGGGAGCGGCTCAACGAGCAGCTTGCGATCAAGACGCAGCGCTTCCTCTCGCCGCGCGATCTTCAGGCCTCCGTCAAAAAAATCAAGACCCTCTACGAGGGGGAGGCGTTCTATCACACCGAGGTGACGCCGGTCATCCAGCCCCGATCGGAGGGCCAAGCGGCCGTCACCTTTACACTGCGGGAAGGTCAGCGCACCCATATCCGAAGCATCGCTTTTGAAGGCAACGCCGCCTTCCCCTCCAGGATACTCCGAAAGCAGATGGAGACGTCGGAATATTCTTGGTTGACTTCGTGGCTAACGGAGTCGGGACGATACAAGAAGGAGGGCTTCGACACCGATGTCGAGAAGGTGATGGCCTGGTATCTCAATCACGGTTTTCTCAACGCCAAAGTAGGCCCGCTCCGACTTGGATTGAGTGAAGATCAGGAATGGTTCGACATCACCCTGCCCATCTCAGAAGGATCGCCGTTTAAAATTGGAAAAGTTGAGGTGGCGGGCAATACCAATACGCTGTTGCCGCGCGCAGACTTACTGGCCCTGATTCAGAGCCAGGAAGGAGCGCCGGTCAATCGAGAGCAGATTCGTCAGGATGTCGCGCGTCTCACCGATGCGTACGGCCAGCGGGGATACCTGTTCGCCAGTGCGTCGCCGCAGGTGACACCGACCTCCGACGATCCCCAGGCCGTGGATGTGACGTTTCAGATCACCGAGAAAGAGCCGGTGTCGGTGCGGGAGATTCGGATTAGCGGCAATCACACCACCCGCGACAAGGTGATCCGCCGGGAACTTCGGGTCAACGAACAGGAACGGGTGGACACACGGGCACTGCAGCGGAGTTTTCAGCGGCTGCACAATCTGAATTTTTTTGAAAATATTGAGACGATTCCGGAACCGGTGTCGCCGGGATGGATCGACCTCTCCGTCGTGGTCAAAGAAAAATCGACCGGCACTTTCAGCGTTGGGGGGGGATACGCCTCTCCGGATGGAGCGGTCTTTACCGTCGACACCACAATGGGCAATTTTATGGGGCGGGGCCAATTGTTACGTCTGAAGGCGGATACGGGGAGTCGGCGAAAAACCTACAGCATTACGTTCAAAGAGCCTTATTTTTTGGACGCCAATCTCTCCGCAACGGTCGATCTGTTTAACACCACGCGTGCCTTCACCAATTCTTACACAGAGAAACGTATCGGGGGCGGCCTTTCGTTCGGGCGCGCCTTCTCGGAGGATGTCAGTGCCAGCTTAAGTTACACCCTGGTGACGCTGGACATTCGGGATGTGGCCGACAACGCGCCTCGGCTGATTCGGGATCAGGCGGGCAAGACGCTGACCAGTTCGGTCGGAGGGTCCCTCTCCCGGGATACGCGGGACTTCATCTTCGACCCAAAATCAGGATCGCGCAATACGATCTCTCTGGAATATGCCGGAACATTCCTGGGGGGTGACAACGATTACTACAAGGCGGTGTTGGATTCCAGTCGGTTTTTCCCGCTCTGGCGGAATCATGTCTTCTCGCTGCACGCCCGACTGGGCTATGCCGACGCCCTGACAAAGGATGCCGAGCTTCCCGTTGGGGAGCGTTTCTGGGTCGGCGGGATCAACACCGTTCGGGGATTCCGCTATGGTCGGGCCGGGCCGATTGATCCGGCTACGAACGAAAGCCTGGGCGGAAACAAACAACTCTTTTTTAATGTCGAATACCTCATTCCCCTGGTGCCGGAGGCCAACATCAAGGGGGTGTTGTTTTATGACTACGGCGGTGCGTTCGATGATTCAGAGTCCATCCACCGCCGTGGCCTGCGACAGTCCGCAGGTTTTGGTGTGCGATGGATATCTCCCATCGGTCCCCTGCGGATGGAATGGGGATACAATCTGAACCCCCGTGAAAACGAGCCGGTGCTGGAACAGGAGTTTTCCATCGGAACACTGTTTTAGAAGGCGCGAGGAGCGCGCATTATCAACTCACAATAGTATAGGAGGCAAGATGAAGAAGGGATCGTCAATATGGGCCGGGTGGATCGTCATGGTGTTCGTCCTGGTATTCGTGGGGATGTGGGGCGTCGGTTATGCTCAGGCGTTGAAGGTGGGTTTTGTGGATGCACAAAAAGTGTTGGAAGTCTCCAAAGAAGGGAAAAAAATAAAACTCTCTCTGGAGGAGTATGTGAAGGGCCTGCAAAAGGTAATTGATTCCGAAGAACAGGAGTTAAAGCAGATGGAGGAGGAACTGACCCAGAAAGTGGCGCTGCTCTCTCCGGAAGCCAAAAAACTCAAGCAGGACGATTTTCAAAAGAAACTGGTCGGATACCAGAAAAAAGCCTCCGATCTCAATAAAGATGTTCAGGGAAAAAAGATGGATGTGCTTCGGGATTTTAACAGAAAGCTGGAGGAGGCCACTCGGCGGATCGCGGAAAAAGGGGCCTACACGATGGTGCTGGATCGGAGTCCAGAGGGGAGCGGTGTGATTTACGCCAATGACGCCTACGACATGACCTCTCAGGTGATCGACCAGATCGACCTGGTCGCAGCAAAGTAGGGGCAAGCTTCAAAAATCAGCGGTGCATGTTACCCCGCCTCGTGTTGAGTTTAAAAAGTTGGCGATACGTTCTACCCCACCTAACCTCCCCTTGGAAAGGGGAGGAATCCCCTCCTTTACAAGGAGGGGCAAGGGGAGGTAGAGCGATGGGATTAGAACAGAAGGTTTCAGTGTGGACTACAGCCTTTCAGAAATTGCGGAATGGGTGGAAGGGGAATGGGTCGGAGACCCGCATCTTTCCATTCGGGGGGTGGCGCCGCTTGACACGGCCAAACCCGGCGACATTACCTTTCTCGCCAATCCAAAATACCGCAGCCAGGCCGTCGAGACGTCTGCTTCTGCGGTCATCGCACGGGAGCAGATCAAAGGCTCTCGCGCGGCCCATCTTTTGGTGTCAGACCCCTACTACGCCTTTGCACAGGTGCTTTCCCGATTTCACCCGCCTCGCCAAGACCCACCCGGACAAGACCCCAGAGCAGCAATCGCCCCGGATGTGACGCTGGGAAGAGAGGTCTCCATCGGGCCGTTTGTGACCGTATCCTCCGGTGCGAAGATTGGAGACCGGGTCTACCTGGGCGCTGGCGTTTTTGTCGGGGAAGGGAGTGAAATCGGCGAAGCCACTCGCATCTATCCGAATGTCACGATCCGCGAAGGCGTTCAGATCGGAAAACGGGTGATCATCCACAGTGGCAGCGTCATCGGCGGCGACGGTTTCGGTTATGCCCTTCATGCCGGATCGTACTTCAAAGTACCGCAGGTGGGCGGCGTCATTATCGAAGACGATGTGGAGTTGGGGTCCAACGTGACGGTAGATCGGGCGACATTGGGCAACACCGTCATTGGCAGGGGAACGAAAGTCGATAACCTGGTTCAAATCGCCCATAACGTCGTCATCGGCCCCGATACGATCATCGTGGCGCAAGTGGGCATCTCCGGAAGCACCCGGATCGGGCGCCGTGTGACCCTGGCGGGTCAGGTGGGCGTTGTTGGACATGTCACGATTGGTGACGATGTGGTGGTGGGTGCAAAATCATGCGTGATCCAGGACATTCCAGCGGGAGGCCGCGTTTCCGGTTTCCCGCCCATTCCCCACACGACATGGTTGAAGGCGGCGGTCTCCTTCGAGGCCCTGCCGGAGATGCGTCGTGAAATCCGAAGGCTCAAGGCCGAAGTCCGCGCGCTGCAAACTTAGGTCTCATCGCAAGACCCCGAAACGGAGTAAACTTCCATGATGAACGTCGAAGAAATCCTGCGCATCCTGCCGCATCGATATCCCTTCCTGCTCGTCGATCGCATTCTGTCGCTTTCGCCGGGGCGAGAAATTGTGGGCATCAAGAATGTGACCATCAACGAACCCTTCTTTCAGGGACATTTCCCCGATTATCCCATTATGCCGGGGGTGCTGATTGTGGAGTCGATGGCGCAGGTGGGGGGGGTTCTGGCCGTCCGATCGGGGGAGAGCCAGGAAGGACAGCGGGTCTTTTTCCTGGGTATTGATCGGGCAAAATTCCGGCGTCCGGTCTATCCGGGAGATCAGCTTCGACTCGAAGTCACCGTACTTCAACAGCGCATCCCGTTTTGGAGACTTCAGGGAAAAGTGTTTGTCGAAGGCGCCCTGGTTGCGGAAGCCGAATTAAAGGCAATGGTCGGCCCGGCGCGGGCTGCGGGTCAGATGCAGTCCCAGGTAAACCCTTCGGCCCCCTGTGAATCGGATGGTGGGTGACGAAACGGTGAGCATTCATCCGACGGCCATTGTCCATCCCCGCGCCAGACTGGACGACGATGTTGTGGTTGGCCCCTACGCCGTCATTGGCGAGGGGGTGCGGGTGGCAAGAGGAACCCGAATCGGCGCCCATGTGGTGATTGAGGGGGAGACGGAAATCGGCGAAGCGTGTACCTTTTTCCCCCATGCCTCCATTGGCATGGCGCCGCAGGATTTAAAATATCAGGGGGAGCCGACGCGGCTGACCATCGGACGGGGCAACACCTTTCGGGAGTATGTCACCCTTCACCGAGGTACCGTGCAGGGGGGGGGCAACACCGTGATTGGCAACAACAATTTTCTGATGGCCTACGTTCATGTCGCGCATGATTGCGTCTTGGGCAACCAGATCGTCATGGCCAATGCTGCCACGCTGGGGGGGCATGTCGTCTTGGGCGATCATGCGATCCTGGGGGGGCTGGTCGGGGTTCACCAGTTTGTCCGAATTGGCCCCTACGCCATGGTCGGTGGTGGCGCGATTGTCATTCAGGATGTCCCGCCCTATGTCCGCGCTGCCGGAAACCATGCCAGGCTCTATGGTTTGAATCTGATTGGCCTCAAGCGACACCATTTTTCCACAGAACAGACCGCTGCCCTGAAAGGGGCCTACAAACTCCTGTTTCGGTCGGGGCTGACGGTGCGGGAGGGGGCCAAACAGATTCGGGAGCGGTGGGGTGGGGGGGGTGGCCATGCCGTCGTCGAATCGCTGGTGACATTCGTCGAGCAGTCGGAGCGAGGCAGTTGCAGGTAGTCGGTCTGATTGCGGGCAACGGCCAATTTCCCTGTATCTTTGCCGAAGAGATGCGCAAGAGGGGCATTTCCGTGGTCGCCGCAGCCCATCTGGGAGAGTCGGATTCTACTTTAGCAGAGAAAGTGGATGATCTCCTCTGGATTCGGGTGGGGCAACTGGGCCGGCTCATCTCGTTTTTCAAGGCCGCAGGCGTGGTCAACGTGGTGATGGCGGGGGGCATCCGCAAGACCCGCCTCTTTGAGATGCGCCCTGATCTTCGCTGTCTGGCCCTCCTTGCACGGGTGAAAGAGAAGAAGGACGACGCGCTGCTGCGTGCCTTTGCAAAGGAAATGGAGGACGAAGGATTTTGCGTGAAGTCCGCCACCGATTATATGGATACCCTCCTGGCGCGGGAGGGGGAGTGGACCCGCCCGCTGACGCGAAAAGAACGCGCGGACATCCTGTGGGGATGGCCGCTGGCCAAACAGATGGGCGGTATGGACATCGGGCAGTGCATTGTGGTGCGTGATGGGGTGGTCCTGGCGGTGGAAGCCATTGAGGGTACGGATGCCGCCATTCGACGTGGTGGAATGCTGGGTCGGGAGAAGGGGATTGTGATTAAGGTCTGCAAGCCGCACCAGGACTTGCGGTTCGATCTGCCGACCGTCGGCCCCGGCACCATCGCGGTTATGCAAGAGGTCAAGGCGGCGGTGCTGGCCGTGGAGGCTGACAAAACCCTTTTGCTGGAAAAAGAGCGTCTACTGGAAGCGGCCCGCGCAGCCGACATCGCCGTGGTGGGCTGCGGGGTCTCATGGCCATAATCCGAGTGGCGGTTGTTGGCGTGGGCTATTTGGGGCGGCATCACGCCCGAATCTATGCGGGGCTTCCGGGCGTTGAGCTGATCGGCGTCGTGGATGCCGACGCCCAACGCGCGCAGACGGTGGCTGCTGAGTTTGGCTGTTTTGCCGCTTCGGATGTGATCGCGCTCTTTGGAAAAGTCGATGCGGTCAGCGTAGCCGTTCCGACTGCGTTACACCATCCGGTTGCATCCGCCCTGCTCGAAAACGGCATCCATCTATTGCTTGAAAAACCGATGACCGCCACGCTGCCGGAGGCCGATGCCCTGATTGCGCTTGCGGATCGAAACGGGTGCATCCTGCAGGTGGGACATGTGGAGCGGTTTAATGCGGGGGTGCGCGCATTGCGGCGGGAACTGATCGACCCCCGCTTTATCGAATGCCATCGGATGGGGACATTTGTGGAACGCGGGATCGACGTCCATGTCATCTTGGACCTGATGATCCACGACCTTGATATTGTCTTATCGCTGATTCCCTCGGCGTTGGCAGAAGTGCGCGCCGTGGGGGTGTCGGTGCTGACGCCGAACATTGATATTGCCAACGTCCGTCTGGCGTTTGAAAATGGCGCCGTCGCCAATCTGACGGCCAGCCGCGTCTCCGGCGCAAAGTTGCGCAAACTGCGGGTGTTTCAGCCCGAAACCTATTTTTCACTGGATTATGCGCAGCCAGAACTGATCGTCTGTCGGCGGATGGCGCAGACTGGCGTGGCGCGGCCTTCCGTGGTGACCGAGAAGATCGTTCTGGATGGAGAAGAGCCGCTCCGCGCGGAGTTGGCCTCTTTTGTGGAATCGGTTGCCACGCGCCGACAGGCTCGGGTGTCGGGGCGCGACGGACGGGCAGCGCTTGCCCTGGCGCTTCAGGTGATTGATCTGGTTCACCATGCCTGAAAACAGACGACTGCGGCTGATGATGGTGGCGGGAGAGGCCTCCGGCGACCTTCATGGGGGTGCGCTCGCCGCCGCCCTCCTTGCGTGCAATCCTGATCTGGACATCGTCGGGTTTGGTGGGGCGGCGATGCGGCGCGCGGGCGTGGATGTAAAATTTGATATTGCACGTCTGGGCATCGTCGGCATCTTCGAGGTGCTTTTTCATTTCAGGACGATCCTGTCCGCCTGGCAGATGGCGCGCGCGCTGCTGACCTCCGGCATCGACCTGCTGGTCTTGATCGACTACCCCGATTTTAACCTGCGGCTGGCCCGGTCGGCGAAACGCCTGGGGATACCGGTGGTCTACTACATCAGCCCTCAGGTCTGGGCTTGGCGGGCGGGACGGGTGCGGACGATCGCCCGATGTGTGGATCGGATGCTGGTCATTTTTCCGTTTGAAAAACCGATTTATGATGCCGCAGGGGTGCCGTGCGACTTTGTGGGACATCCCCTGCTGGATGAAGTGCGTCCCTGCGTCGAACGAGGGGCCTATCTTCAGTCGAAGGGTTTGAATCCGTCCGGTGTAACTGTCGGTCTGCTGCCGGGAAGCCGCGAACGCGAAATCAGGCTGCACCTGCCCGTGATGCTGGTCGCGATGGAACGGCTGGCCCAAAAGGTGCCCGGACTGCAACTGCTGATTCCGGTGGCCCCGTCGCTTTCAACGGAGATGTTGATGCAGGCGGCGGCCCCCTGCGCCCTCCCGATTCGGTGGATGGAGGGGGAGTTGTATGAAGCCCTGGGATCGTGCGATGCGGTGGTGGTCAAATCGGGGACTGCAACGCTGCAGGTCGCGCTGGCGGGCGTGCCGATGGTCATTATTTATAAGCTCTCGGCCATGACGTACGGGATGGCGCAAAGGCTGGTCCATCTCAAATCAATCGGGCTGGTCAACATTGTGGCGGGTAAATCGGTGGCGACGGAATTGATCCAATCTACGGCCACAGCCGATCGAATTTGTGGGGAAGTGGCCCGGCTACTTCAGGACACCACCGTGGGGGACGCCATGAAGCAGGATCTTAAGGCGGTCTCTTCCCGGCTGGGAACCCCCGGCGCCGCACGGCGCGCGGCGGAAGTGATCCATACCATGATGTCCACGCGGCAGGGTGCAGCATGACTCTCTATCGGCGTCTGCTGCTCTTTCTCGTGCCCTACCGCCGCCACCTTCTGGGCGCCGTCGCCTGCGGCGCGCTGGTCGGTGGTTTAAACGCCGTTTCCGCATGGCTGGTGCAGCCCATGCTGGATAAGGTCTTTATTGAGAAAGACCGCTTCCTTCTGATCGTGATCCCACTGGCACTGATTGCGGTCTCGTTGTTGAAGGGACTGTTCGGTTATCTGGATGCCTACCTGATCCGACAGATCGGAAGTGGTATTGTTGAGCGCATCCGAAAAGAGCTTTACCATCGCATGTTATTGCTGCCGCTCCGATATCACGCCCGCACCACCACGGGGAAGATGATGTCCTGCATCCTCAACGATGTGGGCTGGTTGCAGACAGCCGTTTCAACCGTGGCCAAAGACTTTTTTCAGCATTCCCTCACTCTGATTGCTCTGTCTGGCGTCGTTTTTTATCAGAATTTTCGGCTGGCCTGCATCAGCATGTTGGTGCTGCCGTTGACCATCTATCCGATTGTGCGTCTGGGTAAACGGTTGCGAAAAGTCGCACACCGGGCGCAGGAAAATGTGGAAATTCTCACCCATGTAATGCAGGAGACCCTCTCCGGTATCCGAATCGTCAAGGCCTTCGGTAAAGAGGCGCATGAGGAGGCCCGCTTCGCGGAACATAACAAACGCTATTTTCAAAACATGATGCGCACGATGGCCATCTCCGACATCACGCATCCCCTGATTGAGGTGGTTTCCAGTCTGGGGATTGCGGGGGTGATCGGATATGGGGGGCTTCAGATTATTGAAGGCCGGATGACGCCGGGGGCGTTTTTCTCGTTCATGGCGGCGTCGATGATGATGTATGCCCCGCTGAAAAGTTTGAGTCAGGCCAATAACACGCTTCAGCAGGCGCTGGCGGCTGCGGAACGTATCTTTTCCGTTTGGGATGAACGGAGCGAATATGAGACCGACCCGGGACGTTTAACGGTGGGATCGGTTCAGGGTTCCATTGAATTTCGCAACGTCTCCTTCCGCTATGATGCGGGCGATATAGCGACCCTTTCTGATATTACGTTCAAGGCCAGCCCCGGAGAAATCATCGCCCTGGTGGGGAAGAGTGGCGCGGGCAAAAGCACGCTGGTCAACCTGATCCCCCGATTCCACGAGACGACGCTGGGGGAGATTCTTTTGGACGGGACCCCCATTCAGGCGCTGACCCTCGCCTCCCTGCGCCGACAGATTGGCATTGTCAGCCAGGAGGTCGTGTTGTTTGATGACACCATCCGCAACAACATTGCCTATGGCATGGAGGGGGCTTCGGAGGCCCAGATCATCGCAGCGGCGGAAGCGGCCTATGCCCATCTTTTTATTGGGAAACTGCCGCGCGGCCTAGACACGGTGCTGGAAAAAGGGGGAGGCAATCTCTCCGGCGGCGAGCGTCAGCGTCTGGCGATTGCCCGCGCGATTCTCAAGAACCCCCCGATCCTGATTCTGGATGAGGCCACCTCGGCGCTGGATACCGAATCGGAGATCCTGGTGCGCAGGGCGATGATGAACCTGGTGGCAAACAGGACGACCTTTGTAATTGCACATCGCCTCTCCACCGTGCAGCGGGCCACCTGCATCATTGTGCTGGATGAAGGGCGCATTGTGGAGATGGGACGCCACGAGGCCCTGCTCCGCAGCGAAGGCCCCTACCGGTCGGTCTATCAGATGCAATTTTCGGAATAGAGGGAAGTTTTTAATGGAGGCGATCCGCCAGATCACGCAGCGTCTTTTTATAAATCGGATTCTGGATGTCTTTCTGGTAGATTTCAAAATAGTCAGCGCCCGCCGCAAGCCCTTTCTGGATGGCCACGCCGAGGTCGCCCATCCTGCCGCCCGGGCGATCTTGCCGTTTTCCAGACGACGGGCGGTCGTTCCAACTGGCCGCACCCAGCATCTGAAATCCGGTCGTCGCTTTGGTGGCGTACTGTTGAATCCGTTTGTAATAGGGGAAGGCGTCTGGCGTATGGGCGCTCAACCAATTTCCCTGGATGCAAAGCCGTGTCCCCTGTTTCTCAACGCCGTAGTCCAGCACCGCCTCCACCACCCCGTCGTCATAAATCGGTTTTGCGATATTGAGCGCAAGGCATTGCATGAGAAAGGCCTGGGCATACGCATCCAGCACCCGCTTCCAGGCGTCCGTGAGCTTCTTGGGGGTATAACCGACCCGCTGCCATTGCACCTGGTCTTCCTTTGATTTGGGAAGGTGCATCTCCGCAGAAAAGTGCGTCGGACCGGCCACATGCACCAGGACAACGGCGGGATCATCCCGGTATCGCTCTCCCAACTGATGCACAAAGCGGGTCCAGTAGCGCAAATAGGTCTCATCCCACGGAATGGGAAGGTAGGAGGGGGTGTCTGTGCGCAGACGATTTGGATTGCGCTGAGTGAAATCAAAACGCCTGGCCCCGCGCGTATAGACCCATTCCGGGGTATGGACGCCTGCCAGCACCCGGATCATCACCTTTTTGTGGGCCGATCGTGCAGCGGCGATGGACGTATCCAAATAGCGCCAGTCCCAGCGTCCCTCTTCCGGCTCCATCCGGCCCCAGGTGGTGCGCAGGCTCACACCATCGGTTCCGTTTAAGATGTCGGGGGTGATGGGGGCATTGCCAGGAGGGAGGCTGTAAATCCCGCTGACCTTCCCGACTTCGGGAGCGGTTGCGGCGTGCGCCGCAAAGGGGATCAAAAAAAGGGCGAGGACGATCCGTCCGATTATGTTCATCATCATGATCGAAGACTGTAGGTCGCGACGGAAGGGGTTGTCAAGTCGGACGAGCCCTTAAGAGCGTGAAGGGTGTCGGGCATGTTTACCGGAATCATTGAAGAAGTCGGAAGGGTCGGGAGAACGGCGGCGTCCGGTCCGAACATACAGGTGACCATCTCCGCGACAGAGATTCTGGAGGGGTTACGGGTGGGGGACAGCATCGCCGTGGATGGGGTCTGTCTGACGGTGGTCTCAATCCTGCCGTCCGGGTTTTGCGCCGATCTTTCGCCGGAAACTTCGCGCGTCACCACATTGGGAGAACTCCATGCCGGGCGTGCGGTCAATCTGGAGCGCTCCATGAAGCTTGGCGACCGCCTGGGGGGTCACCTGGTGCTAGGACATGTGGATGGCGTGGGGAAGATTCGAGAGCGGGTGGAGGAAGAAGGAGCCGTGCGCTTCGTGGTGGATGCGCCACCGGAAGTTTTGCGGTATTGCGTCCGGAAGGGGAGCATTGCGGTGGATGGGGTCAGTCTGACCCTCAACGCAGTGACGGATGGAAGCATTGTCTTTTGCATCATCCCCCACACGGCCCGGATGACCACGTTCGGCATCAAATTGGCGGGCGCTGCCGTGAATCTGGAGGGCGACTCGATTGCAAAATATGTGGAGCAACGCCTGCGGTTAGGGCTCATCCATGAATAACGCGGGCGCTACAGTGACCTGCGCGCCCCCTGATAGGAGTAGCCGATCAGGAGGACGGTAATGTTGTCCTCGCCCCCTTTGCGTTTCGCCTCTCCAATCAGGGTCAACACGGCTTCGTCCAGATTTTTGCCACAATTGATCAGGATCGCATTGATCTCATCTGGGGCAAGCTTGTTGCTGAGTCCGTCCGAACAAAGCAGAAGGATGTCGTTGGGAAGGGGTTGGATGTGGAGGGTATCGACTTCGATCTTGGTTTGCGTGCCGAGGGCGCGATGGAGCACATGCCGCATGGGATGATGCGCGGCCGATTCGGAGGTGAGAAGCCCCCTTTTGACATATTCATTGACCAGCGTGTGATCCTCCGTGATCTGCCGGAGGGTGTAAGCGCGATGCAAATAGGCCCTGCTGTCCCCGACATGGCAGATCATGGCGTCGGTGGGGTTGGCCAGGATGGCCACGACGGTTGTCCCCATGCCACTTAAAGTCGGATTGGACTCGCCTGTATCATAAATCACTTCATTGGCATGCTGAATGGCCTTCACCAGGCGCATCATTCCGGGCGGCCCTGGCAGGGTATTCTCTCCGGAGATAAAATCGGCCTGTATCGTCTGGACCGCAATCCGACTGGCCACTTCTCCTCCGGCATGTCCTCCCATACCGTCGGCGACAACATAAATATCCGACTCGGGGAACAGCCCGAAGCGGTCTTGGTTGGATTTTCGGACAAGGCCGACATCGCTCCGTCCAACCGCCACGACTTTCATCTCATCTCCCGAATGCGCCTGCTGATGATCCCTATGGGAAAAGGCCGCGCGCCAGCTTGGCGTTTGCGATTTTCTGGATTGAGAGCATCAGCGCCGCCATCCGCATCTCAACCCCTTCGGATTGAGAGAGAGAGAGCACTGCGCCGAAGGCCTCTCCCATCATCCCGCGCAATTTTTCATGGATTTCTTTCTCTTTCCAGAAAAAATGTTGCAAGTCCTGCACCCATTCAAAATACGAAACGATTACGCCACCCGCGTTGGCCAGAATATCCGGAATGATGAAGATGTCGCGATCCCGGAGGATGCGGTCTGCGGTGGGCGTGGTTGGCCCGTTGGCCGCTTCGGCCAGAATCGTGCAGGAGATGCGCTGGGCATTTTCTTCTGTAATTTGTCCAGACAGCGCGGCGGGAATGAGCAGATCGCAGGGGAGGGTCAGCAGATCGGGGTTGCTCATCGGACCACCCCCCTTGAAGGTTTCCACCCTTTCCGGACTGGAAACATGGCGAATGAGCGCGGGAATATCCAATCCGTTGGGATCGTGAACCCCGCCATGCATGTCGCTGACGGCGATGACGCGACAACCTTCCTCATGAAGAAATCGGGCCACGTTGGATCCCACGTTGCCAAAACCCTGCACCACAGCCCGCAATCCAGTATGCGGTATTTTCAGGTGACGCAGCGCTTCCAGGATACAATAGACGACACCGCGCCCCGTCGCTTCAACCCGTCCCATCGACCCGCCGATGACGGTCGGCTTTCCGGTGACCACGCCGGGGATGGCATAACCTTTCATTTGGCTGTACGTGTCCATCATCCAGGCCATGACCTGTGCGTTGGTGCCGATGTCGGGCGCCGGAATGTCCATGTCCGGGCCGATGAACGGGACAATCTCGGCCGTATATCGACGGGTCATCCGCTGGAGTTCATTTCGGGACATCTGCGTCGGATCGCAGCCGATCCCCCCCTTTGCTCCGCCGAAGGGAAGCCCCATAAGGGCGCACTTCCAAGTCATCCACATGGCCAGGGCCGCCGTCTCTCCCAGATTGACCCCCGGATGAAAGCGGATGCCTCCCTTTGACGGGCCGAGTGTGTTGTCGTGGTGCACCCGGTATCCGTGGAAAATCTCGACCTGTCCGTTGTCCATCCGAACCGGAACGGCCACCATGATGGCGCGCCGGGGCACGATCATTCGCTTGCGCAGATTGGGATCAAGAGAAAGCCGCTCGGCGGCCGCCTCAAACTGCGTGACTGCCATCCGATAAATCGGCGTCATGTATTCGGGGAGGGCGCGCTGTTCCGGCTTAAAGTCCATTTTTTTGTCTGACAAAACGGGGGAGGTCCCGCAGCGAAATCATCCCGATGAGGTCTCGAACGGAAAGGATGCCGATCATTTTACCCGATTCGGTGACGGCCAGATGGCGTACCTTGTGGGTGGCCATCATTTCGTTGACCTCCTGGAGAGAGCGCGCAAGATCAATCCCCAGAATGGGGCTGTTCATGATCTCGCCCACGACCCCGTCGGTGGCCCATCCCTTCCCGATCACCTTGCGCACGAGGTCTGTTTCGGTGACCATGCCGATCGGTTCTCCGTCCCGCGTGACGACCAGCGAACCGATCTTTTTCTCTGCCATTTTTTGGGCGGCGACCTGGACCGATGCGGTTACATCAAGGGTCTGAATATCGCGGTGCATCAGGGCCGTCAGGGGCTGGAAAATGTCGTACATCTGATGCAGTGGGCCGTTGGCGTCGGAGGCAAAGTGGCGGACCAAATCCCGCACCGAAATAATCCCAACCACCTGCCCTTTTTGCAAGACACCCAGATGACGAATGCCGTTGAGATGCATCAGATGATTCGCCTCAATGACCGTCTGCTGGATGTCGATGGAAATCAAGGGTACATCCATGACGATACGCACCGGCGTCTGGTAGGACAAGGTTTGAGTCAGTCCCTTTCGAACCAGGGTGCCTTCTGTGATAATTCCTGTAAAACAGCCCTGTTCCTCAATCAGGATTGATCCGATCTTGTAATGGCCCATCATTCGGGCGGCGTCGCCGAGGGTGGTCTCGGGATCCGTCTTTTTGAGGTTTCGGTGAACAATGCCTTCTAATGTCATGGGAGCAAAATCTTCTCTTTTTGGATGGCGTTCGCCAGTCGTACGACACGGATGGAGGCTGCGACATCATGCACCCTAACAATGCACGCCCCCTGAAAGACGGCGATCGCCAGCGCCGACGCCGTTCCCTCTGCCCGTTCGGCCAGGGTGGCCGTGGGGGGAAGGTGCAGCACCTTCCCGATGAACGATTTGCGCGAAGGCCCGACCAGAATCGGAAACCCCAGCGACGTCAGGAGATGAAGTTGGTTTAAAATCTGTAAATTGTGGCGGGCTGTTTTCCCAAAGCCGATACCGGGATCAATGGCAATCCGGTTTTCCGAAACGCCGCAGGTCACGGCGCGATGGGCCGCAACGCGTAGAAACTGGGCCATCTCTTCCATCAGATTTCGGTAGCGCGGGGCGCGCTGCAGGGTTTGAGGCGTACCTTTGGCATGCATGATCACCAGCCCCCCCCCGGAAGTTGCCGCAAGGGGAAACATCTCCGGATCACATCGCCCGCCGCTGACGTCATTGATGATGGAGGCGCCCGCATCCATCGCCCGTCGGGCGACGGACGCCTTCGTGGTATCAATGGAGATGGGGATGCTTAGCCGTCCGGACAGCGCCTCAATGACGGGGAGGACGCGGCGCGCCTCCTCTTCCGGAGAAACCGGTCTGGCCCCGGGACGGGTTGACTCCCCACCGATGTCAATAATATCGGCCCCTTCCCGCGCCATTTTATGGGCATGATCGACGGCCTGCCGAACGCCCGTATATTTTCCCCCGTCCGAAAAAGAATCGGGTGTCACATTGAGGATACCCATCACCAGAGGGCGTTTTTGGTAGTTGAGGCGATACGCGCCGCAGCGCCACAGGCCAGATGGATGCGGGAACAGAGAATGTCTGGAAAGGGTCCCCATTGACCTGATTGCCTCCCGCACCGGTCATACCGGTTTGCTCTATGCACTGGGCGACGCTGCGGTGAATCGCACACGCGCCGTCAGGCCACGGCCAGGGGCATCTCCGTCATGGGTGTTTCGGATGTGGGAAGATGAGTGGGCGGCGAGACGGGTGGCCCCCCTTTAAAAATCCGATCCACTTCGGCCGTGTCCAAAGACTCTTTTTCAAGCAGCGCCTCCGCCAGGGCCTTCAGCAAATGCATATTGTCTCGAATCAGCCTCGTTGCCGTATCGTAGCCTTCCGTGATGACCTTTCGGACCTCGACGTCGATGGCAATCGCCGTACTTTCGGAATAATCACGGTGTTGCGCGATTTCCCGTCCGAGGAAAATTTCCTGCTCTTTTTTCCCGAACGTCATCGGCCCCATCTTGTTGCTCATGCCCCACTCGCAGACCATCTTGCGGGCCAGATCGGTTGCCTTTTCGATGTCGTTGCCCGCACCCGTCGTGATCTGATTGAACACCACCTCTTCCGCGACACGCCCCCCCATCATGATCGCAATGCTGTTGTAGAGATAATCCTTGCGATAGTTATGGCGATCATCGGTGGGAAGCTGCATGGTGAGGCCCAGCGCCCGGCCTCGAGGGATAATCGTGACTTTGTGGATGGGGTCCGTTCCGGGAAGCAACTTGGCCACCAGGGCATGGCCTGCTTCGTGGTAGGCCGTGATCCTGCGGTCCGCTTCGGAGATGACCATGCTCCGGCGTTCAGGTCCCATCAGCACCTTGTCTTTGGAGAGTTCAAAGTCGGACATCTCGACGACCGTTTTGCCTTTGCGGGCGGCCAGCAGCGCGGCTTCGTTGACCAGATTCTCAAGATCAGCACCGGAAAACCCGGGGGTGCCACGCGAGAGCACATCAAGACCGACATCCGGGGAGAGTGGAATCTTCTGGGTGTGGACGCTTAAAATCTCTTTCCGCCCCCGAACGTCGGGGCGGTTGACCACAATTTGCCGGTCAAATCGACCGGGCCGCAGCAGGGCTGGATCCAGCACATCAGGGCGGTTGGTGGCCGCCACCAGAATCACTCCCGCTGAGGTTTCAAAGCCGTCCATCTCGACCAGCAGTTGGTTGAGGGTCTGCTCTCGTTCGTCATGGCCCCCGCCCAGACCGGCTCCCCGATGTCGGCCGACCGCGTCGATTTCGTCGATGAAAATGATACAGGGGGCCTGCTTCCTCCCTTGCTCAAACAGATCCCGAACGCGGGAGGCACCGACCCCCACAAACATTTCCACGAAATCGGAACCGGAAATGGAAAAGAACGGAACCCCCGCTTCTCCGGCAATGGCCTTGGCCAGCAGAGTCTTACCCGTTCCGGGGGGGCCGACCACCAAAACGCCTTTGGGAATTCGTCCGCCCAGCTTTTGAAACTTAGGAGGGTCTTTTAAAAATTCGATGATTTCCTGAACCTCTTCCTTGGCCTCATCAATGCCAGCGACATCGGAGAAGGTCACCTTCTTGCGGTCTTCTGCAAGCAGATGCGCACGACTTTTTCCGAAGGAGAGGGCCTTGTTGCCCCCCATCTGCATCTGCCGCATGAAGAATATCCAGAGGCCGATAAAGAGAACGAACGGCCCCCAAGTCATGAGAAAAGTGATATACCACGGCGGTTCCAGCGGAGGCTGGGAACTGATCCGTACCCCCTGTTTGCGCAGGGTTTTGATGAGATCGGGATCATCGACCGTATAGGTTCTAAAATGGGAACCATCCTTGAGGACACCACTGATGGAACGATCCCGCACGACCACCTCGGAGACCTCTCCCTTTTCCGTTTTGGCGATAAAGTCGGAAAAAATGATCTCTTCTTCTCCGGGGTGGATGGGGGCTTCCACCAGATTGTAGAGAAGAATCATAAAAAGGCCCACGATCACCCACAGGACCAGATTCTTTGCGCGTGGATTCATTTTGGTTTCCCCTTCATTTTCCACCGGAAAAGCGCATGCTCACCAAAGTGGAAGTCCCACTCTAGCACAAGTCTCCGCGCGCCCACAATGCGCGGAGACAGGTCAAAGGGGTGTAAAGCGATGGCACCGCTTGGCGCGAACAAGTGGAGATCATAGCACCTGTACAAATCGGGATCAAGGTGCCTGCGAGCCGGTCAGCGATTCCGCAATAACTTTTCGGGTCTATGCTCAGGCGAAACTGACGATAAGAAAAGCATCCGGTTTTCGGTCGGTAGAAACCCTGAAAATAGCCTTATATCGTACACTTGGCAACTTGCCAGAGCCGGAA
>CAZQIT010000063.1:0-28070 GCA_964592995.1 uncultured Nitrospirota bacterium
CCGGTGAGAATCCACTCCATCGCCTTACTCTGGCCCACCCGGCGCGTCAAACGCTGCGTGCCGCCAAAGCCGGGCATGATGCCAAGCCCAATCTCTGGCAGCCCCAACTTCGCCCGATCCCCCGCCACGCGCATGTGGCAGGCCAGCGCCAACTCCAACCCGCCGCCGAGACAAAACCCGGTAATGGCGGCGATGACGGGAACGGGCATTTGTTCGATCTTGTCAAACACAGCCTGCCCTCGACGAGCCAGCGCTTCCCCCTCTTCAGCGGAGGCAATGGCGGCGATGACCCGAATGTCGGCCCCCGCAGCAAACGAACTTCCCGCACCGGTGATGATGAGGGCCTTTACAGCGACGTTGGAGCGAAGTTGATCCAGGGCTGCGTCCAGTTGTGCAATCAGCGCAAGGGTCAGGAGGTTGACGGGGGGATGATTTAGTGTGATCGTGGCGACCGACCCGTCGATTTGAACATCCACCAACGCATTTTCGGACGACGATTTCGCGGCGGTTGCCTTCACCACCGACTTAAAAAATCCCTGCCCCACTTTCTCGCCCAGATGACCCTCGGCGACCATTTGCCGAAGCAGCGGCGCGGGGGTAAAGCGTGGCCCCAGCATGGCCGCAAACGCCTCCAACTGCGCCAGCACCGTGTCGATACCGATCCGGTCGGCGTAGTGCAACGGCCCGCCCATCTCCTGTGGAAAGCCGATGCCCGCCATCATCGCCACATCAATATCGTCTGCCGACGCCACCCCCTCCTGGAGCGACAACACCGCCTCGTTCACCATCAACAACATCAGCCGCGCCTCGGAGAAAGGCGTCCCCTTTTTACCCGTTTCCGTCTGAATGTCGGCGATACAGGCGGCCACGACCACATCTTCTCGTCCGTCATAAGCGTAGAAGCCCGCGCCGCTTTTCGTGCCGAGCCGTCCGGCCTGATAAAGCCGCTCAATAATGGGGGCGGGGGCCACGCGCGCGCCGTAGGCGTTGTGGAGAATTTTGCCGACATGGACGCAGACGTCAAGGCCGATGATGTCCATCAGCGTAAACGGCCCCATCGGCAGGCCAAAGGCCACCATCGCCGCGTCAATGCTTCGGGCGTCCGCCGCCCCCTCCTGCAGGGCAATGGCCGCCTCGTTCAGATAGGGCATCAGCAGCCGGTTGACCAGAAAGCCCGCGCACTCGCGCACTCGGATCGGGATTTTGCGCAGGCCCTCGGTGAAGGTCGTCACATCCTGAATCGTCGCAGGCGACGTCGCTCGTCCTGCGATCACTTCCACCAGTTTCATCACCGGCGCGGGGTTAAAGAAGTGCATCCCAATCACTTTTCCGGGGCGACGGGCGGCCTCGGCCATGGCGGAGATCGACAGCGACGAGGTGTTGCTGGCCAAGATCGTCGTTTCAGGGCAGGCGGCCTCCAATTCTCGGATGAGATTTCGCTTGAGCGCCATGTCTTCGAACACGGCCTCAATGACAATGTCCACATCGCCAAAGCCCGCATAGTCGGTGGCACCTGACACCAGCGCCAGCTTGCCCTCCATCTCGGCGGCCGTCATCTTTCCTTTTTCAACGCGGCCCTGATAGATTTTTCGGATGGTAGCGAGGCCCCGATCCACCGCCTCCTGGCTCACATCTTTGAGGATGACGGGCAGTCCCGCATAGGTGATGACCTGGGCAATCCCTGCCCCCATTGCCCCTGCCCCAATCACCGCCGCTTTATAGATATACATGGCGAAACCCTCCGCATATTAGGTGAAGATACGGTCAAACGAGAGACATAATTTACCACAAAAACACCCTAAAACAAAGGGAAAACAGACATTTTTCTGAAAACATCTCTCCTGGCATGATGCTCCCAGACTTTTTATGAGAGCATCAAAGTTGACGGATGCGCAATCAATATGCTAAAAGTCGTGGCTCTGTGTGGCGGGGAGGCTTGGAAAATATTATGGACACGTACGAAAGCATCTTCATTTTAAAGCCCTCTCTGACGGAAGAAGAGACGACCGGCGGGGTTGAGAAAATAAAAGGGATCATTCAACGGGCTGGCGGCGAAGTGGTGGCCCTAGAGAACTGGGGCAAGAAGAAGCTGGCCTATGAAGTCCGCAAAGAAAAAAAGGGGACTTATTGCATCGTCCATTTTAAAGGCACGGGCACGACGGTTTCCGAGCTGTCCCGCACCTATCGCCTGAACGAATCGGTGATCTTGTCCATGATCGTCAAGATCGCCCCGGAAAAGCTGGGCCAGACGGCGCAGATTAAGGAAGAGAAGCCCGTCCTGTTCCGCGATAAAGACGCCGGGGCTGCCCGATAAGATCGGAACAGCCACTGCATCACGGGTCACAAAAGGGGGGGGTATATATGGCCAGCTTTAACAAGGTCATTCTCATGGGCAATCTGACGAAAGACCCTGAGATTCGCTATGCGCCGAGCGGAACAGCCGTTGCCAGCTTTGGTTTGGCCGTCAATCGCCGGTACAAGCAGGGGGACGAGACGAAGGAAGAGGTCTGTTTTATTGACATCGTCGTTTTTGGAAAGCAGGCGGAAAACAGCGGGCAGTATCTCTCAAAGGGTCAGGGGGTCATCATTGACGGACGGCTGCAGCAACGTCGATGGGATTCAGAGGACGGTCAAAAACGAAGCAAACACGAAGTCGTTGTGCAATCCATGCAATTCCTGCCCAAGCGGACGGGCGGCACAGAAGGCACCGACAAAACCGAACTCCATTCGGAAGACGGAATGGATGAAACTCCCTTTTAGAGTGTTGGAATAAAAATATGGAAAGAGAATCTGTTCAGAAAAGGCGCGCCTGTCGGTTTTGTCATGCGCGTAAGGTGGACATTGACTATAAAGAGCTTCAGACTTTGAAGGCTTTTTTGACCGATCGGGGTAAGATCATCCCGAGGCGCATTTCGGGCAATTGCGCCGGACATCAGCGCCTGCTGACTTCTGCCATCAAACGCGCGCGCAGTATCGCTTTTCTGGCTTTTGCGGGCGAACGGTAACAGCAGGGTATCCAGCATTTCCAGTGGCGTGTGCATCGGCTCTGCAATGCGGCGTTTCCTGTGTCTGCGCCTGAGTCTGAGCCTAATGAGCCTGATCTGAGTCTGATGAGATTGATCGTCAGTCCGGCCCTGAGAAGCCTCCTGCTCGTTTTTTTTCTCAATCTCTTTCTGATTTGCGATGCGCTCGGTCGTCCCCTTTTGGTTCTGGAGGATCGGGCCGGTGAGGTCATTGATGGTGACACGATCCGTCTCTCCGACGGGCAGGTGGTCCGATACCTCGGCGTGGATAGTCCGGAAGTGCGCAAAAAAGTAAACGGACGGTGGGTCTACGACCCCCAACCGGGATCTGCGGAAGCCACGCGCCGGAATCGGGAATGGGTCGAAGGTAAAACGCTTCGCTTGGAATTCGATCCCGCTGCCCGCTATGATCGGCATGGGCGATTGTTGGCCTATGTTTTCGCTGATGGCGTGTTTGTTAATAAAGCACTCCTTCAACAGGGATTGGCCCGGCGACATCGGGGCCAATCCCGTTCCCCCTATGGCCGTCTGCTGAAAGACGCAGAAGCGGATGCCAAACAGCACAAGCGTGGGATTTGGTCGAAGGAGCAGGAATAAGCGTTACCCGTGTCCCGTGAGCAAATTGCCGATGTCACTGAAACGCCGCGCATTTTACATCTTTCCCCTTGTTCTGCTTGTTTTGTCCGGTTGCGCGGGCTATTCCAAACGGGCACTTTCGTCAGGCGGTTGTTCCGGTGAAGAGCGTCTAGCCTCTTGGTATGGCAAAGACTTCCACGGCAGAAAAACCAGCAGTGGGGAGACCTACGACATGCATGGTTTTTCTGCGGCACACAAGACGCTGCCGTTTGGCACACTGCTGCGGGTCACCGAATGCAGGAGCGGCCGCACCGTCCAGGTGCGGGTTAATGATCGCGGCCCGTTCGTGGAGGGTCGGGAACTAGACCTCTCCTATGGTTCGGCCAAGGTATTGGGAATCATCACGGAGGGGGTGGCCCGTGTCAATATCCAGGTTGTCCAAGCGCCTTCTCTAGCCCAATCATCTCCTCCTGTTCAAACGGTTGTCACTGCGGCCTCCCCTGCGATCGAAGACCCGATTGAAAACAGATCGGGTGACCGCATTGAAAACAGTCCGAGAGACCAGATCGGCGCGTTTCTGGTGCAGGTGGGTGCCTACCAGGTTTTGGAAAACGCCCGGCGTGTGCAGGCCGAGGTAAGTCGGCATTATCCGGCGGTTTATCTGGAACCTTACGAAACCAATACCCGGAAGTTCCACCGCGTCCGCGTCGGGCCTTTCTCTTCCGAAGACGAGGCCTTGTTGGTTGCAGGCCACATCGCCACCCAAATCGTCGGGCAGGAAGCGTTCCACCCTCTTGTTATCCGCGCACCGTAGCCCTGGTCACCCATAAATCCCCCCATAATCCCTCATGAATCCCCCTATGAATCCCCTGAAAAAAGCCGCAGGTTTTACGCTGCTTGAGCTGATGGTGGTGCTGTTCATTGTCGGTGTCCTGGCGGCGATTGCCCAGCCCGCCTTTCAGGGTCCGCGCCTGAAGGCTAAAGAAGCCGTGCTCAAGACCGACCTGTGGGTGTTTCGCGATCTGATTGATCAGTATTACGCCGATTTTGGAAAGTACCCCGAATCGCTCACAGACCTGGTTGATAAGGCGTATCTCCGCGCCATTCCCGTCGATCCCTTCACACAATCTTCCGAAAGCTGGGTGCTGGTTCCCTCCGCAGACGGCGAATCTGGAATTTTTGACGTCCATTCCGGGAGCGACCTGGTGGACAGCAATGACGTGCCCTATGGCGAGTGGTGAATCCCTCGGGACGCGACCCTCGTTCAATGAGACCTCCGTATACGAATTGACCCCATGTTGAAAGCGATCATCTTCGACTGCGACGGCGTTATTGTGGACAGCGAGCCGCATCATATGCGGGCCTTTCAGAGCGTCCTTTCCGATGAGGGGATGACGCTGACACGGGAAGCCTACTATCAAACGTATCTGGCGATGGACGATAAGGGCTGTTTTGAAGTGGCGCTGAACGCATGGAATCGCCCTGCCGACAGAGACACCGTCAAGCGGCTCATGCTGAAGAAAAAGGCGATCTATCAAGCCCTGTCACAAGAAAGCCTGCTTCTCTATCCGGGCGTTGTGGACTTTGTGAAATCGGCGCGGGAACGCTACCGCATGGCGATTGCCTCCGGTGCCTTTCGCGCCGAGATCAAGGCGGCACTGGATTATGGCGGCATCCGCGAAGCCTTCCCCATCATCGTCAGCGCGCAGGATGTCCGATGTGGAAAACCGCACCCGGAGGCCTATCTGACTGCATTGGCGCAGATCAACCAACGGTATTCCGATCCGCCAATCCTTGCGGCCGAGTGCGTGGTCATCGAAGATTCGCTCCACGGTGTTGCGTCGGCGCACGCTGCGGGGATGCGCTGCCTGGCCGTCACCAACTCCTATTCCAGAGAGATGCTCGACGGGAAGGCAGACCGTATCGTAGACAGCCTCGTCGGTCTTGAGCCGGAGTCGCTGGAAGCCCTCTGCCCATAGTCTCCGTCCTTCTTCCCTCCTGCCCGTTATCCCTTTTTGGCCCACGCCGACAAAAATGTGACAATCTGATTCGACTCGTCTTCGGTGATGGGAATACGCCTGAATTTTTCGATGTCCTGAAGTTTTTGGATGTTCTGACGCATCCGAGCGACGATATCCGGCCATTCTGCTGCGGTATGCTGGGACGGATCGGGCAGGGCGTGACACTGTGTGCAACGCGCCCTGAATAACACCGCCACCGGTTCGGTATCGCGCAACGTATTCGCCGACGCCTGACGGATCCCGTTGTCCGAAAGGTAGGCGACCATGAGCCGATGTTCATTGTCGTTTGGCACAAAGAGCGATTTCTGATAAAACGACTTTCGCAGGATGAGGCGTTTATCCATTCTTCCGACCACGCTGGGCCATTCCTTGTCGGTGTGCATTTTGGGATTGGGCAGGTTGTGGCACTGGCCGCAGGTTTTGATGAAAATGACCGCACCGTCGGAAGCTTGGTCGGCCAGCATCTCGGAACGGAAACCAACGGGCAGCGGCAGCGGCTTGGTCGAAGGGTCAGCCGGGGCATCGGGCACGACGATCATCCAGATCACCAAAGCGGTCGCCACGCTCAACAACAGCGCCGCGTAAACCAAAAAAAGATTCTTTCTCATTCCGCCTTCCCCTTCACACTTTTAGGATCGCCGACACCATATCCTGTGCCGACGCCTTATAACATGCCTGCAACACAGAAAACGACCTTTAACCGGTTTAGGCGAGCCGTTTATTTTCGATGGGTCTGGGTCTATAATTGGGGCATGTCACAGGCTGCGCGCATCAGAAAAGAACCTGGCCACCCACAGCGGCAGGCGTGCAAAACATGCCGCGATCCGTCAGGATTGTCATGACAATGGATGCGATTCTTCCCTTTACCGGCGCCCTTCTGTGCGCCGGTCTGGCGGCGGTTGGACTCTATCAGGATCAACGCGCCCTGGTCTCCCGATCCTTTGCGATGGGGATGACGGCCCTCGCCTTGCGTGCGTTTTGCGCCGGTATGCGGGCCGAGGCCTTCCTCCTTCCTGACATCGTTGCATGGGAGCGGATCGGCTTTGTCCCCTCGGCCCTGCTGATGGGGAGTTGGCTGACCTTCAGCGTCAGTTTTGCCCGTCCGCGCGCTTCCTATCAAAAGAAGCGGGGATTGATCCTGCTCATCCTGGCCGCCTTTCTTGGCCCCCTTGCGCTGGTTGTATTTTTTTGGAGTGCCCTGCTTGCGATGCCCATCGAGGGGAGGAGTTCCTTCGATACGCTGCTGCCGTTGGGGTGGTCCGGGTATCTCTTCTACCTTCTTTTCCTGGCGGGCTGCGTGCTGATTCTGATGAATCTGGAGTCCACGTTGAGGATGACCGGCGGGATGAAGCGGTGGAAGATCAAGTTGCTCATTCTGGGTCTGATGGGCCTCTTCGGGGCCTTTATCTACACGGGTAGCCAGACATTGCTTTTTTCCACCGTGAACCTGACGCTGGATATGATCAATTCCGGTGCGATCCTTGTGGCGGGCGCGTTGATCGGAGTCTCTTTGGCACGCAGCCGTCTGGAGGGAGTCGAGGTCTCGCTCTCTCCGACGGTGAAGTATCACTCGATTACGCTGGGCATCGTGGGCGCATACCTGGTGGCGGTGGGCCTCCTGGCTCAGGCGATCCAATCCTGGGGGGACGCCCAGACGCTGCCCATGAGTGCCCTGTTTCTGTTTGCCGCCTGGATGGGCCTGTTCCTGTTTCTCCTGTCGGACCAACGTCGGCAGCAGGTCCGGCGATGGATCAGCCGTCATTTTATTGTGCCCCGATACGACTATCGGGCAACATGGACTCAGTTTACGCAGCAAACCGCAGATCTGGTCCACGTTACCGATGCGTGCGCTGCGGTCTGCGGCATGGTCTCCCGGACGATCGGAGTACCCTCCGTCAGCATCTGGCTGGTTAACGAAGGGCAATGCCAATTTGGGGGATCGACCGTTTTTTCGGAGGCGGATGCGATGGGTCAGATGCGTCATTCCGGCACGGATGGGATCATCCGACAGATGCGCAATCAGACATTGCCCGTTGACCTGGAAAACTGCGAATGGGCTGCGATCTTCCGTGCCGATTATCCCGATTATTTTCAGTCCGCGCGGATGCGCTATGCCGTGTCCCTGCTGGGCGGACGGCAGTTTTTGGGTTGGATGACGCTGAGCGATCGTCCGACGGGAGAGACCTTCTCCCTGGAAGAGATGGATCTGCTCAAAACCATTGCCGACCAGACGGGCGCCACCCTTCTGCATCTGAAGCTGTCCGAGAACCTGGTACAGGCCAAAGAGATGGAGGCGTTTCAGACCCTCTCCACTTTTTTTGTGCATGACCTGAAGAATTTGTCGTCGGTATTGTCCCTGACGGTGCAAAACCTTCCCGCGCATTTTGACAACCTGGAATTCCGAAACGACACGCTTCGCGTCATTTCACAAAGTGTTGCGAAAATGAATGCCATGTGCGGCAGGCTTTCACGCATCGGCAGACAGATGACACTGACACGCGTGGCGGTCGATCTCAACCCTCTGGTTCGGGCTGTGCTGGACAGCATCACGGTGCAAGCTGCGCGGGTTGATGACCTGCAGCCGGTTCCCCGTCTGATGCTGGACCCGGATCAGATCAGCAAAGTGCTGGTTAATCTGCTACTCAACGCCCATGATGCGACGCTGGCGGGGGGCGAAATCCGCGTGGCCACCCGCGTCTCCGGAGAATGGGCCATCCTCTCCGTGCGCGACAATGGTTGCGGCATGTCAAAGGAGTTCATGTCACGCGCCCTGTTTCAGCCCTTTCAGACGACCAAGAGCGAAGGCCTCGGCATCGGTCTTTTTCAATGTCGAAAGATCGTCGAGGCGCATGGGGGTCGCATTGTCGTGAACAGCGAACAGGGGAAGGGGAGCACCTTCGAGGTGCTGTTGCCCCTGACCCATTGAAGGAGATGCGTTATGACAAACCCTGAATCGCCGGATGTCCTGCTCATTGTGGATGACGACGAAACGATTCGCAACCAGATGAAGTGGGCACTGGAGGGTGAATATCGGGTTCTGCTGGCGGACGACCGAACGACGGCGCTGGCCCGTTTCAAGCAGGAGGCTCCACGGGTCGTCGCGCTGGACCTGGGCCTTCCTCCACAGCCACGGGATGCGACCGAGGGGTTGACGACGCTTTCGGAAATCCTGGCGCTGGACCCGGATGTCAAGGTGGTCATTATCAGCGGCAACGCCGACCGGAAAAATGCGCTACGTGCCATCGAAGCCGGCGCATACGACTTTTTTGAAAAACCGGTTGATTTGGATGAACTCCGGGTGATCCTGAGACGGGCCTTTCATCTGGCCCGGCTGGAGGAAGAAAACCGCACGCTTCGCGGGGTCGCCGAGGGGCGCTGTGGCATGATCGGAAGCAGTCTGGTCATGGAGACGGTCTACACCACGATCCGAAAGGTTGCGACGACCGAGGTTCCGGTGCTCATCGGCGGCGCGTCGGGGACGGGCAAAGAGCTGGCGGCTCGCGCCATTCATGCACAGAGCAACCGCAGCGCCGGGCCTTTCGTGGCGATTAATTGCGGGGCAATTCCCGAAAATCTGCTGGAGAGCGAACTGTTCGGACATGAAAAGGGGGCCTTTACTGGCGCGCATGTCCAGCGCAAGGGGCGGATGGAATATGCCGCCGGGGGGACCCTCTTTTTAGACGAAATCGGGGAAATGGGGCCGAATCTTCAGGTCAAGCTGCTTCGATTCCTTCAGGACAAGAGCTTTTCGCGAGTGGGCGGACGCGAGAGTTTCGTCATTGACACTCGGATTATTGCTGCGACAAATCAGGATTTAAAAGTGCGAATTGCTTCCGGACATTTTCGGGAGGACATGTTCTACCGCCTCAGCGTCGTCTCGTTGCAGATTCCCCCGCTGTGCGATCGAGGTAACGACAGCATCCTGCTGGCGCGCGCCTTCCTGCCCCGGTTTGCGAAAGAGGCGGGAAAGCGGGTGATCCGTCTGTCCCAGGAGGCCATCGACGCCATTCTGGCCTATTCCTGGCCGGGGAATGTGCGAGAGTTGGAGAATAAGGTGCGAAGGGGGGTGGTGATGGCGGACGGCGTTTCACTGACGCCGCAGGACATGGAATTAGCCGCCGCACCTGTGTCTCCTCCGCCAAACCTCAAAGCGGCGCGCAATGCGCTGGAGCGACAGATGCTGGAAGAGGCCCTTGTGCGCTTTGGCGGCAATCTCAGCCAGGCGGCCACAGCACTGGGCATCTCCCGACAGACGATCCACGACCTTCTCGAAAAACAGGGTCTCAAACAGTAAGGATACGGGGTCATGATCGCCGCAGGTGCGGCTGTATGGCCTGCGAGATGGCGTCCCGGAGCGTGGGGTCTGTGAGGGCGGTCAACTGTTGCTCAATCCATGCAGCCTCCGCCCGGTCCGCTTCCCGTATTGCTGGGGATAGGGTTTTTGTCGGTGCGGGGAGGAGCGATGGGGGGGGAGGAAGGGTGCCGATCTTCAAATGCAGCGCGTTGACTCGGGCCTCTCCGGCGCCAAAGAAGCGGTTTACCTTTCCCAAAATCTCCTGCTTAAAAAAAGAAAGCTCGTGCAGCCAGGCCGCGCTGTCTACCGCAATGTAGAGAATGCCGCGCCGCGCTTCGGTCGGATCGGTATGGGACGCAATCTGCGGGCCGACCACCTCACTCCACTGCCGCTGCAAGCGATGCAGGGTCATCCCCTGTTCCAGGCCGTAGCTTGTGGAGAGCCCTTTGAGTGTCAGCGAAAGGGGGGTAAAGGGTTTCATAAATTGTAGGGGCGATTCATGAATCGCCCTGGGTCGTCACTGCCCCCTACCGGTTCCGTTTTTTCATCTCTTCATCAAACAGTTTTTGATATAGGACGTTCCATTCGGCGCCGCCCTCAATGATGGGCCTGGAATAGGAGGCCAGCTTCTTTCGGACCCTGTCGTCGCATTGCGCATCCTGCTGCAACTCGGCCATGAGGACCCCCTTGATCCGGGCCAACAGGCCCTCCCGAGTGCCTTTCTTTTCGATCTCCGGATCATTCAGCAGGGCCTCCTGAATCCGATGCGCCACACGATTGATCTTCTCTTCGGTCAGCACCATATCTGTGTACCCCCGCGCGTAACCCGCGTCGCCCCTACTCAAATGCGATTTTGAGCACCTCGTATTCGATGGTCCGAGCCGGGGCCGTAATGGTGACGAACGCTCCGACACCCTGTCCGATGAGGGCGCGGGCCACCGGTGAATGGATTGATATTTTCCCAGCCTTGAGGTCGGCCTCATCCTGCCCGACAATCGTATAGCACTTCTCCTCGTGGGTCTCACCGTTGATCAGATGGACGGTGGCGCCGAAGACCACCTTTTCGGCAGAGAGTCCGTGGGTCTCAATCACCTGCGCCTGGGCCAGCTTTGACTCCAGATCAATAATGCGTCCTTCAATAAAACCCTGCTTCTCCCGTGCGGCGGCGTACTCGGAATTTTCCTTGAGGTCGCCGTGCGCACGTGCCTCCGCGATTTCGATAATGATCCGGGGACGCTCCGTTCTCTTTAAGCGCGTCAACTCTTCCTGCATCCGGTCATATCCCCGGCGGGTCATGGGTACTTTCATCGGTGATTCTCCATGCGGTGATACGCTTGAAGGGTCTTGACCTCCATGCGATTTTTAATGAGCGACGAAAGGCCGCGCGCGGCGGCACGCGCACCGGCCACGGTTGTAAAGTAGGGGATGCCGCAGGAGAGCACGGTCTGTCGAATGGAACAGGACTCGGCTTCCGAACGCTTATCGCCCACCGTGTTGAAGACCAGGGCAATATCTCCATTTTTGAGCCGATCCACGATATGGGGTCGCCCTTCGGTCACCTTGTTGACTGCGGAAACAACAACGCCTCCGCCCAAATGACGGTTCAAATAGGCAGCCGTGCCACCCGTGGCCACCAGGTCGAACCCCAATTCGAGCAGTTGCGCGGCAATCGGAAGCAGGGCAGGCTTGTCACGATCCTTCACGCTGACAAAGACCCGCCCGCAAAGGGGGAGGTTGTTGCCCGCGCCCGATTGCGCCTTGGCGAAGGCCATGCCGAAGTCGTGGTCGATGCCCATTGCCTCTCCCGTCGATTTCATCTCCGGCCCCAACAGGGGGTCCACCCCCAGTCGTCGGAACGGCAGCACGGCCTCTTTGACGGCAATGTGCGGGAGGGAAAAGGACCGCTCCGGGATGTTTTGTGCGCGAAGGGGCGTCCCCAGCATGGCGCGCATGGCGACTTTGGCCAGCGCAACGCCGGTGGTCTTACTGACAAACGGAATGGTCCTTGATGCCCGAGGGTTGACTTCCAGGATATAGACCTCCCCCCCCCTGACCGCAAATTGAACATTCATCAGGCCAACCACCGATAACGCCTGTGCCAGGGCGGTGGTCTGCCGTCGGATCACCTCCAACACCTGCGCGTCCAGCGAAAAGGGAGGGAGGGAACAGGCGGAATCTCCGGAATGAATCCCCGCCTCTTCGATATGCTCCATGATCCCCCCGATGATCGTCTCCCGTCCGTCCGACACCGCGTCGACGTCGATCTCCACCGCGTCTTCCAAATATTTGTCGACCAGCACCGGATGCGCCGCAGAGACCTGGAGGGCGGACGAAACATAGTCCATGAGGGTTTGTGGATCGTAGATCACCTGCATGGCCCGCCCGCCCAGCACATAGGAGGGGCGCACCATCACCGGATATCCGATGGCTGCTGCGGCCGCCACCGCTTCGGGTGCCGTCCGCGCAAATCCTGATGCTGGCTGTTTGAATCCCAGTTTCGCAAGGAGTCTCTGGAAACGCTCACGGTCTTCTGCGCAGTCGATGGCATCGGGGGGAGTGCCCAGAATCGGGACACCCGCCTGCGAAAGGGGGAGGGCCAGCTTGAGGGGGGTCTGTCCGCCAAATTGCACCACGACGCCGATCGGGTTTTCCCGCCGGAGGATGTGCAGGACATCTTCAAACGTGAGCGGCTCAAAATAGAGCCGGTCGGAGGCGTCGTAGTCGGTGCTGACGGTCTCCGGATTGCAATTGACCATCACACTTTCGTAACCCATCTCCCGCACGGCCATGGCCGCGTGAACGCAGCAGTAGTCGAATTCAATCCCCTGGCCGATTCGATTGGGGCCGCTTCCCAAAATCACCACCTTCTTCCGTTCGGTGGGCCGCGCTTCGCATTCCTGCTCATACGTGGAATAGAGATAGGGGGTATGGGCCTCAAATTCGCCGCCGCAGGTGTCCACCCGTTTGTAAACCGGCGTGATGCCCCACTGTGCGCGGTCGGAGGAGACCTGGGCCTCGGACAGGCCCGTAATTTGGCCAATAGCGCGATCGGAATAACCCGACGCCTTGGCCCGCCGCAGCGCCTCCTCGGAAAGAGGCACGGTCAGCGTCGCCTCCATTTTCAGGATGTCCCAAAGCTGGTGAATAAACCAGGGATCCACCTGCGTGATCTGGTGGATTTCCGGGACGGAAATGCCTATCCGCAGGGCATCCGCCATGTGCCAGAGGCGACGCATCGTGGGACGCGCAAGTTCGGCCTTCAGTACATCCGGATCCCAGGGTGTTGCCGGAGGCCTGAAGCTGTCGTGCTCCACTTCGAGGGAGCGCATCGCCTTCAGGAGGGCCTCTTTAAAGGTGCGGCCCAGGGCCATTACCTCGCCCACCGATTTCATCTGGAGGGTCAGGGTGGGGTCTGCGTTTGGAAACTTTTCAAACGCAAAACGAGGTATTTTGACGACCACATAATCCAGCGTCGGTTCAAAGGAAGCGGGCGTGACGCGGGTAATGTCATTTTGGATTTCGGAAAGGGTGAATCCCACCGCCAGCTTCGCCGCAATTTTGGCGATGGGGAAGCCGGTGGCCTTGGAGGCCAGGGCCGAGCTGCGGGAGACACGCGGGTTCATCTCGATGACGCGCATGTCGCCATTTTTGGGGTTGATCGCAAACTGAATATTGGAGCCACCCGTATCAACGCCAACGGCGCGCATGATCCGAATGGCCGCATCCCGCATTTTTTGATATTCCCGGTCGGTGAGCGTTTGCGCCGGCGCAACCGTAATGGAATCGCCGGTATGAATACCCATCGGATCCATGTTTTCAATTGAGCAGACGATGACCACATTGTCGCAGTGATCCCGCATCACCTCCAGTTCAAATTCTTTCCAGCCCAGCACCGATGCCTCAATCAGGATCTCATGAATCGGGCTGGCCGCAAGCCCGGTCTCCACCCGTTGTTCAAACTCCTGCCGGTTGTAGGCGATGCCCCCCCCCGCCCCCCCCAGCGTAAAGGAGCTGCGGATGATGGCCGGAAACCCGATGACGTCGATGACGGCCAAAGCCTCTTCCCGGCTTCGGGCGGAACCACTTTGGGGGCAGATCAGTCCGGCGTCACTCACCACCTGCTTAAACGTTTCGCGATGCTCTGCCCGCTGGATGGAGGCGTAGGACGCACCGATTAATTCGACGCCATATTTTGACAGGACGCCAGACTCCGAAAGGGTCACCGCCATATTCAGCGCGGTCTGTCCCCCCATGGTGGGCAATATGGCGTCGGGCCGTTCCAGATCAATAATTTTCTCCAGTATCTCCGGCGTGATCGGCTCAATGTAGGTGCGATCGGCCAGGTCGGTGTCGGTCATGATCGTGGCCGGATTGCTATTGACCAGCACGACCTGATAACCCTCTTCCCGCAGGGCTTTGCAGGCCTGCGTGCCGGAGTAGTCAAACTCACAAGCCTGTCCGATGACGATCGGGCCGGGGCCGATGATGAGGATTTTGTGAAGATCGGTGCGCTTTGGCATGTTACGCGGGAGGGGGGGATTCTTTGGAATATTTATTGACGAACTTTTGAATCTCGTCAATGTGTTCGAGAACGAGTTTGGCTTTTTTAAGGCCGAATTGGAACGGGAAACGATCTTCGGCGTCCTGACGCAGCACCAGCATCGGGTTCCCTTTAAATTCAGATTCGACTGCTTCGCTCATGGCGTCTCCTTAAAATTGGGTGAGAGTGGAACTGATTTTCCGGGTCACTTTATGGCGACGTTTCGTCTGAGGCTTGTGCCCCCGTCAAATAGGTGCGGCTTCCCAAAAGCAGGGCAAACCCCACGGCCAGATAGATGACACCGACGAAAAGCGGCCCCCCCCCCAGGGCGCGGATGGTGCGGCCGATGGCGATCATCAGCAGAACCAGTAACCAGCTTTTGGGGCTGAATGTGGTGTAGAGGGGGCTTTTGACCGGAAGTTGATGGATGCGGGCGCTGTTCTTTCGGGCGATCTTGGGCAAGACGAAAGACCCCTTGGCAAAACCGACGGCCAGGGCCAGAACGCATCCGACACCCGTCGCCAAACCGGACGCGTTCGATACGATGACAAACCGGACTCCGGCCGTCATCAACCCCGCACCGACCAGCGCCCAGATCAGAAATGCGAGCTTCAAATGTACCGGTCGTGAAACCTGAATCATGGGGATAACCTCAAAATGTGTGGGTGATGGGAAAAACCGTGTCGCGCCGGAGCCGTGTCCTGTCTGTCTGCGTCCGACGGCGAACATTATGAAGCAGGAAAGTGGACAAAGTAAAGGTGCTCTTGGCGGAGGGCCATGTGTTTCGCGCACCTGCCGACGACTCGGCCGCTCAGTACCCTTTCCCTCTCCCACGTGTTACACTTCATCCTTGGATTTGAAGCGGATTGGTTTTCGGAGGCATCGTGGAATCGGCCATTTTACCCTTTTATATTCAGAAAGAGCCGTATTATCGCGCCACCGGCCAGGAGGTCGCGCTCTTTAAGGCTGCCCACGAGTCCGGGCTGCCCGTTCTGCTTAAAGGGCCCACCGGCTGCGGCAAAAGCCGGTTTGTCGCGTTCATGGCCTATCACCTGAAGCGCCCGCTTATCACCGTCGCCTGTCACGAAGATTTGACCGCATCCGATCTGGTCGGACGCTATCTGTTGCAGGGAGATGAAACCGTCTGGTCGGACGGCCCCCTGGCGTTGGCGGTCAAACAGGGCGCGATCTGCTATCTGGACGAGGTGGTGGAGGCCCGCAAAGATACCACGGTGGTCATCCACCCCCTGACGGACGACCGCAGGGTCCTGCCCATCGAAAAGAAAGGGGAAGTCATTTCCGCATCGCCCGATTTCATGCTGGTCATGTCCTATAACCCTGGCTATCAGAGTATCGTCAAAGATTTAAAACAAAGTACCCGCCAGCGTTTTATCGCATTGGAGTTTCACTATCCGCCTCGCGCCATCGAAATGGAAATCCTGATCCACGAAACCCACCTTCCCGAAGAGACCGCCCGGCGCCTGGTCGAAATCGGACAGAAGGTCCGGAACTTGAAAAACTTCGGTCTCGAAGAGGGGGTCAGCACCCGACTGTTGATCTATGCCGGACAATTGATCGGGAAAGGATTCCATCCCCATCAGGCCTGTCAGGTGGCCATTGCCGACGCCATGACCGATGACGCAGAGATGCGCCAGGGCATCATGGAAATGATCCGCAGTTTCTTTGAATAAGGGATCAAAGTTTGACATCCCGTCCGGCGCGACGGTATGATCCTCAGCGCATCCGAATCCTGTGGGGCTGTAGCTCAGTTGGGAGAGCACAAGGCTGGCAGTCTTGGGGTCAGGGGTTCGATCCCCCTCAGCTCCACCAAACGGGATCATCGCATCGACTATTTTGATCTTGTCCCACCATCTCTCATCCCCTTGAAGAGTTTCCATGTCTGAAATTCGGGTTCGATTTGCCCCCAGCCCCACCGGCTTTTTGCACGTCGGCGGGGCGCGCACGGCCCTGTTCAACTGGCTCTTTGCGCGACAGGGCGGCGGGAAGTTTTTTTTGCGGATTGAAGACACCGACCGCTCCCGCTCCACCGACGAGGCCATTTTCGCCATCCTCGACGGGATGCGCTGGCTGGGTCTGGATTGGGACGCCTGGGGCGACACCGACACGGTTCGCCAGACCGACCGCTTTGACCGCTACCGCGCCGAGGTCGAAGGTCTGCTTTTGCGTGGGGCAGCCTACCGGTGTTATTGCTCGGCGGACGAACTGGAAGCGCGCCGGAAAGAAGCGATGGCGGCGGGGAAAACGCCCCGGTATGACGGACGCTGCCGGAGTCGAACGGACAGGCCCACGGAGTCCGCCGCCATCCGATTTGCCGCCTCGTCCGAGGGCGAGATCGTTGTCGAGGACAGGGTCAAGGGCCGGGTCGTCTTTGAGGCGGGCGCGGTGGACGATTTCATCATCCTGCGCTCCGACGGCACGCCGACCTACAACTTCTGCGTGGTGGTGGACGATGTCGATATGCACATCTCACACGTCATCCGCGGCGACGATCACCTCAACAACACTCCCAAACAGATTCAACTCTATCGCGCATTCGGCCACCCCACGCCGCAGTTTGGCCACCTTCCAATGATCCTGGGGGCCGACCGCGCGCGCCTCTCCAAACGCCACGGCGCCACGGCGGTTCAGCAATATCGGGAGGCGGGCTATCTCCCCGAGGCGATGGTCAACTATTTGGTTCGCCTGGGCTGGTCGTATCAGGATCAGGAGCTGTTTACGCGGGAGGAGTTGGTTGAGAAATTCTCCCTGTCGTCGGTGGGGGCGTCGGCGGCCATTTTCAATCCGGACAAACTCCTCTGGGTCAATGCGCACCACATCAAGACCCGCGATCCCGCAGGGCTGATCCCGCTTCTGATCCCGCACCTTGTACCGCTGGGAGTGATGTCTGTCGATCCCGTTCGGTTGACGAAAGTGATCGTCGCGCTGCGCGAGCGTTCTCGGACACTGGTGGAGATGGCGGAGTCGGCGGCCTGTTACTTTTTGGATGAGGTTCTGCCAGACGAGAAGGCGCGGAAATGCCTCACGGCGGAGACGGTGCCGATTCTTTCGGCTGTCCGCGAAGCGCTTTTGGACGTTCCATTTGAACATGACCCGCTGGCCACGGCATTCAAAGCGGTGGGAGATGCGCTGGGGCTGAAGCTTTCGCAGGTGGCGCAACCGGTCCGCGCGGCGCTCACCGGCAAGACGGTCAGTCCCGGCATCTTTGACGTACTGGAAATTCTGGGCCGAGATCGTGCGCTTGCGCGGCTTTCGCGCCAGATTCTGCCTCACCCGCCGTAGGGAGGCCGTACGGTCTCTGAATCCAGAACAATTCTGTTTATTAGCGCATCCCGTCGGTGGTATAATGCCGAACTTCAACGGAGTCAATGTATCAGGATGACCGATTTTCAACCCACGCCACTCCAGCAGCGCCTGGTCGATCTTTGCCGCGCCCTTTCAGAGAACGACCATCTGTTTATCGACACCCAAGAGATGCTCAAGGCGCTGCTCTGCGATACGCGTCAAAACGCATCGCCGATGGACGCGGCGGAATTTGAATATCAGTGTGAAGCCCTGAGCATGCGGGTTCCGCCCATATCGGAATGTGCGCCAGACAGTGCCGCCTATGCCTATCGCACGATCCTGCGTATGGGGCTGCCGTGGCATTGCCGCTATCCCTGGTTTGACTTAAATGGGATGTATGGCGATCGGCATGACGATGAACCGGCTGGCCCCGAGTATGTCGGGCTGCGTCTCTCCCGCTTCACGCAGGGGGTGATGCCGCACGACCGGGCGCCGCGCCTTCCCCTGACCTTGCTAAACGGTGCCACCCGCCAGGACGGCGTCCAGATTCCCGCCCACAATCTCGAAGAGCTGTGGATGGCCCTGGAGCAGGTGCGGCAGGACCCCGATGTCGGGCTGTCCGATCTGATGGAAATCATGCCGGGGCCGGATTTGGCCGCAGGTTGCGTCATCGGTACGCCACAAGCCATTCGCACCCTCTATGCCGAAGGGTCGGCCACCCTGCTGCTGCGGGGGAACGTGGAGACGCTCCTCGAAGGGGGGCGGACGCGCCTGGCCATTACCGCTCTGCCGCCGGGGGTGTCGGTCAAGATGCTGCTGACGCAAATTCGGTCTCTTGTGGAACGGGGCCTGATCCGTTTCTATCACATCCAGGACACCCCTTCCAAAGAGGGTGTCCGGATTGTGCTGGATGCCCCTTCCCAACCCTCAGCAGCTCAGATCAAGGCGCTCCTTTTCAAAGAGACCGACCTTGAAGTCTCCGTCTCCTGCGCCCTCGGAGGACGGGGAGAGGGCCTCATCCCCACGTTGAAGCGCTGTCTTGCCGAGTGTAGTTCTGCATGGGAGCGCAAGGATGGCGGTGAGATGGAGCACACACCGTTTTTGAAGGAAATTTTGAATCGGGGGGGCTATAAAAGTCCGCTCTCCGAAATCGTAGACGAACGCAGAAGTCGAATACGCAACCTATAAAATGAGGAAATAGAAAATGCCCTTTGAAGGATTAGGACTGCATCAGAGTTTGATTAAAGCCATTCATGAGTCGGGTTACACCCGACCGACGCCCATTCAGACGGAGGCGATTCCTCCCGCACTGGAAGGACGGGACCTGATTGGCGCCGCGCAAACCGGCACGGGCAAGACGGCGGCCTTTCTCCTGCCGATGCTGAACCGGTTCATCTTGTCGCCCGGAAGCGGGAAAATCCGCGGCTTGGTGCTCACCCCCACGCGGGAGTTGGCTGTGCAGGTGGAGACTCAAATGCGCAGCCTGGGAAAACATACGACCATTCGCTCCCTGGCCGTTTACGGCGGGATGGGCATGGAGAGTCAAAGCCGCACCCTTCGCCGGGGGGTGGAGGTGGTCATTGCAACGCCGGGCCGACTGCTGGATCATCTGCAGCGGGGGAATGCCGTCCTGAATCATACGGAGATGTTTGTTCTGGATGAGGCTGATCGAATGCTGGACATGGGCTTTCTTCCGGACATTCGCAAAATTATCTCGTTCATGGCCAAAAAACGTCAGACCCTCTTTTTTTCGGCGACCATGCCAGGAGAAATTATCACACTGGCAAAGGAAATTCTCAACGATCCCTTAAAAATAAAGGTGGGTGGAGACGTCAAGACGGCGGTGGGTATCCGACATGCCGCCTATCCGGTGCCACAACACCTGAAGTCAGAGATGCTGCTGACCCTGCTGCGCGACACCGCCATGCTCTCCGTGCTGGTCTTTACCCGAACCCGAATGGGCGCAGATCGTGTGACGCGTGCTTTGGATCGCGCCGGGTTCAAGTCGGGTGCGCTTCACTCCGACCGAACGCAGATGCAGCGCCTCAACACCCTGGACGGCTTCCGACGGGGGACGATCCAAGTCTTGGTGGCCACCGATATTGCCGCGCGAGGGATTGATGTCGCCAATATTTCGCATGTCATCAACTACGACATCCCCAACACGCCGGAAGCCTACATTCATCGGTGTGGTCGAACGGCACGCGCGGATGCGGTTGGCGATGCCTTCACACTGGTTGCTCCCGACGAGGAGCGGGCGCTGCGCGCCATTGAAAAAAATCTGGGCCCGGCCATCCCTCGTGTCAAACTCCCCGACTTTAACTATCGCGCTGCGCCGCCCCCTCGTGCGCCTAGCGCAAACCGGGAATCCGCCGAGGACCGTCCAGCACGCCGTACCTTCCGGCAGGATGCGGGGACCGGAAACCGGCGTCCTGCCGGTGCTGCGCGCACATCGGATGATCCAAAGCGGGCTGGCCCGAAAGGCCCACCCCGCTCCACGCGGAACGTCAGGACATTCGATTGGAAAAAACCGGCGCGTTAAGATGGAATGGCGTTGTAAACTGGGCACACCGGGGGGCATCGGGCCATGCCCCGGAGAACACGCTCGCCGCTTTTGAGGCGGCCATCCGCCTGGGGGCGGATGGCGTCGAATGCGATATTCGGGAGAGTCGTGACGGTGCCCTGGTGGTTTTTCACGACGCCACGCTCCAAAGAATCACCGGCAGGCGCGACCGTGTGAGTCGGCTCTCTCTGGCGCAGCTTCAGCAGGTCAATATCGGATCGGCATTCTCCGACCGCTTTGAACGCGCCGTCATTCCGACGCCCGCTGAAATGATCGCCCATCTCCCGCCGCCGTTTCGCATCAACCTCGAAATCAAAACCCCCTCTGCGGACAAGGTTGTCCGTCTGATTCAGGAGACCGGCATTCTGGATCGGGTGCTGGTTTCGTCGTTCGATCACCCCCTGCTTGAGCGAATCCGGCATCTTCACGCCACAGTGCCCATCGGCGTTCTGGTGCGTCGCGAAGCCTGGGCCAGGGTGATTTCGACCGCTTCCCGATTAAACGCCGTCAGCCTTCATCTTCCCCTGTTGCGCGTTACGGCGCAGGGGGTGGCCGCCGCACACGCGGCGGGGTATCGGCTGTATGTCTATACGGTGGACGAACCGGAAGAGATGATGCGTCTGATGGAAATGGGGGTGGATGGCATTTTTACAAACTACCCGGACCGGCTACACGCGCTTGTACATTAATCCGCAAGCGAAGCGGCTGCGGCCATTATTCCAGGTAGCCCAGGCCCTGAAGGCGCTCGGTGATCTTGGCGGTCTCTTCATCGGAGTAGGCCTCCGTGAACGACGCTGCGGTGGGACCGGCAGAATCTGTGGTATAGACCACGGGACGCCCTTTTACAATGTCCGGATGAAAGGCCTCGGTCATGACCCGTCCGTCCATATCCGAATCGACCGGAAGCCCCACCGCGTAGAGGAGGGTGGGAACAACATCTGCAATCCGCGCCTCTTTAATGGGCGTATGCGGCGGCGTCATTGCGCCCGCAATGGAAAAAATGCCGTCATCCCGATGACACCCGGAGCGGTTAATCATGAAGCGGGAACTCCAAAGCTCTTTCGCGCTGACCTTTTCAATCGGCAGCCGCGCGCCGGATGCAGCGCTGGGACGAAAGAGGTAGGCATAGCCTCGATCCAGATTCCACTGGATGAGCAGGTCGGGCGATTTCTCGACGTGAGGCCCCTGATAAATCTCTTCTCGACGATAGACCTTCTCCACCACCTTTTCGCCCGTCTGCGGGTCTTTCCATTCCAGCAGCTTCTGGATGATCCGCTTTCGGGTCTCTTCCGCTTCGGCCCCCGGCGCAACGATCCCGTGCGGGTCGCGGCCCTTGAGGTTGAGCCATATCTGCGGATAATAAGGGGTCTCTTCGGAAAAGGCCTGCGTCTTTTCCCAGTCAATGTCGCCAAACCGGAGCTTGGATTCCAGTTTATAGGCCAGACCCTTTTTTCCAAAACGCATCCGATTGATGATCCCTTTTGGGAGAACGGTGCGCACCCACGACTTGGCGTCGTGGAGTAGCTTTCCATAGACAAATTCCTGAAGCCGCGCGGTAGGACCCTTCCTGGCAGAAGAGAGATGGCCCAGGAATCCGTTCTGTTCCAGCCAGAGATTCAGGTGGACGACCTTGTCGCTGGCACCGCCAGTGCCATGATCCGACACCAGCATGACCGTTGTTTCTGTGCCGACCTGCGCCAGCAGTTCGCCGATCTGCTGGTCTACCTTCTGATAAACGGCCAGGAGCGGGTCTCGGATACCGGCGCACCGCACGGCATCATGATGCGGCGAGGCCGGATCGTGGTATCGCCAGCAATAGTGGACACAGGCGTCCGTCTCGCCCCAGGTGACCATCAGGCAGTCCCACGCCTCCCGCTTGAGAAGGTATTGGGCCGCCGCCCCCTTTCGGGCAATCGACTCTTCCAGGGCCAGAATCGCCTCTTCGATCTTCCCCTTATTGAGCAAGGGAACGATGTCTGCGGAAATGATATAGCCGCCGATTTCCTTCCGTAGGGTTTCACATAGCTCCGGTGGATACATCGTCTTCTCATCCGCCACCGCTACCGGCGCATCGAAACCGCTAATCATCACGCCGTTGATCGCCTCCGGCGGATAGCAGACCGGCACCCCCACCACCGCCACCCGTTTTCCGGCGTCGCTTAAAATCTGCCAGACCGTTTTGGAGCGCCGATGGCGGGCGTTGACGATTTGAATCTCCAAACCTTCCCGCTGTGTAAAATCGAAAATGCCATGCTTGCCGGGGTTCTTCCCTGTCATAAAGGTGTTCCAGGCGGGGAAGGTCATCGGCGGCATCGTGGAGGTCATCCGGCCCCGCGCGCTCCGCTCCAAAAGGCGCGCAAGATTCGGCAATTTTCCCGCCGCCACCCAGGGTTCAATCAGGTCAAACGTGGCGCCGTCCAATCCAAAAATCAGCAGCTTGGTCAAATTAGTCCTCCAAATATCCCAGGCCGGCCAGCCGCTGCCGTATTTTTTCCGCCTCCTCTTCCGTGTACCGACCCTCTGTCTGCACCTGATCCATCTCCGACCCCTTTTGCCATCGAATCGGATGGGCGGCCAGCCAGGTCTCTTCAAAGGCTGCGGTGATGACCTGTCCATCCATATATTCCGGAACGGGAAGGCCCAAATAGTGAAGCAGCGTCGGCGCCATGTCGATGATCCTCGCGGGACCGATTTTTTGTCCTTTTTTAAATCCTGGACCGCAAAAGAGCATCACGCCGTTGCTTCGGTGTGTTCCGCTCCACTCTACACCGCCCGCCAGCTCCTTCCCTTTACGCACCACAACGGGGTCCCCCGCGCGGCAGGGAAAGCTCTGATGCACTACAAAAGAGGGGTCATTCCACCAATCCAGGATCAGGTCCGGGGCGGACGCCACATGCGGCCCGCTATAGATTTCGGATTTGTGATAGACCGTTCGCAGCAGGGGACGACCGGTGAGGGGATCGGTCAGCGCCAGGAGTTTCTCCCGAACCTGGGCCACGAGGTCGTCATATTCTTTCCCCGGCGCCACGATTCCGTTGGGGCGCTGCCCCCGAAGGTTGATCCAGACATTGGGGGCCGCCGCCGCATTTTCAAAGGCGTAGGCCTTTGTCTGTCCCCACTCCACCGCGCCGAAGGAGAGGTAGGACTCCCACTTCTCCCGAAGTCCGGGCAACATCCTGGACAATTTCAGCTTTTGCTGTGGAGTCAACAGGCCTCGCAGCAGAATGTCGGCCTTCTCCATCGCCAGTGAGAACAGAGAGGGGCGCGACGCTGCCATTTTGAGAAGTCCCAACTGCTGCAAATAGCGATTCAGATATAAATAATTGGGTGCCGCAGCCCCGGCCCCATGATCCGAAACCAGCACCACGGCCGATTCTGCAGGAAGTTGCGAACGCAGTCGCGAAAGGGATTGGTCTATCTTGCGGTAAATCCGCAGCATCGCCTCGCCATATTTTTTCGCCCCCTCCGCGTCATACTGCGGGTGCAGGGGATCATAATAGTGCCAGAAATGGTGCTGTACCTGATCCGTGGCGTTAAAAACCACCATCATCATATCTGTGGGGTATCGCTCCAACAGATAAAGCGCCGCCCGCGTCCGCTGCTCTTCCAGCGCTTCCAAATCATTCAGCGTGGTGTCCCGAACCGCATCGGTGCGCATATGCCCCAAGTGCCGAATGTCCACCTGAAGTCCACCCATGGCCTGTTGAAGCTCTTCTTTGAGGGACGCGGGATAGGTGAAATCGCACTGTTCATCCGGCGTGTCCATTCCGGAGATCAGGAAGCCATTGACCGCTTCCGGCGGATAGGTCATGGGAACATTCATCACCCCCACCCGAACGCCTGCATCGCTGAGCAATCGAAAGAGACTCTTGGCCTTTCTGGATCGGCCATTGGTATATTGCATCCCGTAGCGATCCGACCGGGGTTCGAGAAAATCGAACAGGCCGTGCTTGCCGGGATTGAGGCCGGTCATGAAGGAGGTCCAGGCGGGCGGCGTCACCGGCGGGGTGGTGGAGGAGAGGTGGTCATACCCCCCCTCCCGCATCAAGCGGGCAAAGGTGGGGAGTTTTCCCTCTTTCACCCAGGGTTCGATCAGATCGAACGTCCCGCCATCCAGCCCCACAATAAAGAGACGGGGCTTGTTGTCGGAATGGCTAGGCATTCGATTTCATCCACCGGTAATAGCGTCTTAGGGCCAGCAGGGAAAGCACCACAAAGGCTGCCACAAGCTGTGGCGACGCCAGCATCATCCAGGCCAGGCCAACCAGGGGCCACAACACCATGCGCGTCAGGGCGCGCAGCGGCTCGTTGCCCACAACGGCGCGGGACAGGGAGGGCGAATGGTGATAATACTGCCGAACCAGAAACCGTCCAAAACCATACGGCTGAAGGTATTGGTCGCGGAACGCCCGCAGAATGTCGAGTTGCGACACCATCAGAGACCCCAGCGCAGCGGTGGAGATAAAGCATTTTTCCGTTTCGTTTCGATCATCACTCTCCGCTTCGGCGGCGTTGCCCCCGCCCGAACCCCCGCCCGAACCCCCGCCCGAACCCCCGCCATCCGCTGCCGTGGTCACCTTGAGGGACACGCTGGAGAGCGAAATATTGCCTGCGGCGTCTACCGCATAGACCAGATAGGTATAGGCCGTCCCGGGGCTTAATCCCGTATCCTTGAATGTTACTCTGGTCGGCTCCCCCACCAACTCGCCATTTCGGTAAATGTTATATTTCTCCACCCCAACGTCATCGGCCGACGCACTCCAGATCAGGTCCATGTCCCTCGCCCCCACGCGGGTCGTCGCCAACCCCTGTGGCGGCTGTGGAAGCACGGAATCCTGCGGCGTCACGCAGGACGGCGGTTTTTGGGCGTCGGAAGCATTCCCGGCCGCATCCACAGCCAGCACTGTATAGCAATATTTTATCCCTGTCGTCAGGCGCTTATCCTGGTAGGGAGGGGCATCCAGGGTGACCACCAGTTGCCCATCCCGGTAGATTCGGTACTCATCCACCTCCACATCATCCTCGGCCAGCGCCCAGGTCAGCGACACGTCACGAAAATTCAACGCGGTGGCTTTCAGTCCGCCCGGCGTGGAGGGGGGGGTGGTATCGGAGCCGGTATCAGCGCAGACCTCTTCTGCAGGTTCGGACTCATTCCCCGCCGTGTCAATTGCGGTCACGATGTAGCAATAGTCCGTCTCAGGCAATACGGTCTGATCGGTATAGGTCAGCCCACTCACCTTGACGGTGGCACCCTTCCTGTTGCGGGTAATGCGGTACTCCCGGATACAGACCTCACCCAGATTGTCCGTGGCTGCCTTCCATGAGAGTTGAATCTGTCCGGCTCCCACAGCCACGGCCTCGACATTTGTTGGCGTGATGGGGTTGACCTCATCCTCGCTATCGCAGACCCCCTGCGCCTCCTGTATCACCAGCGTCCGATCGACTTCATCGGGGTTTAACTCCAAAGTGGTTACCCCTCCCCCCGGCCACTGGACCTCCACCTTGACCTGCCCCGCTATCGTTGCACCCAGACCAAAGTGCTGAATCAGGCTGTCCATCGAAAGATAGCTGGAACCGGAAATCACCTCTCGAATCTGTCTCTTGTAGCCAATGTCGACAATGTCGCCAACCGTTACGATGACCCGCGCCCCCACGCCAAATTTCTGCACCAGTCCTTCCAGACGGACCTTCAACCAATGGTTGCCCTTCGGTTGATCGTTTAAATGGAGGCGGCTGTTGCCGAAGTCGTTGTTGGCGACAAACAGGTCCAGATCGCCATCGTTGTCAATATCCGCCACAGCGCTGCCAAACCCCGCCGCCTCGTGATCGTCGCTGCACGACGCACCGCACTGCTCTTTTTCGAGGTCCAGCGGCACTTCACTCTCCGTCACATCCGTGAACGTTCCATTCCCATCGTTCCGATAAAGGGTGTCCCGCTGGCTGAGGGTATTGTCGGGCAGGGCGGGCGGGTTGCCGCTGACCACATAAAGATCCAGGTCCCCATCATTGTCGTAATCAAAAAAGTTGCATCCCCACTCCACGGTCTCCCGCTCTTGAATGCTGACCAGCACCGTCCCATTCCCACTGAGGTCACGGGTTTCCGTTCCAACCAGTTTGTTTAAATGCGCGTCGCGCGCACCTTCCGTGAAGGTGCCGTCGCCCTTATTGTGCCAGAGGGCCGATTCCAGCTTCCCATGTTTATCCTGGGCCGCCCCCCGATAGTCGTCCGCCGTAAAATTGGTCACGTAATAGTCCATAAAACCGTCGTTGTCGTAATCACCGGCGCAGAGTCCCATGGCATTAAATGGGAGGGCGCCATAGGTGGGTGTGTCCGGTACCAGCCCGACAGCAGGCTCGTCCAGAAGACAGTGCGAATGGGAAGACTTGCCATATTCTGAATTCGGTACACGATGACCGTCGCTAGGGATATTCTCAATGCAGTCTGTCGGTTGGGGAGACTGGGGGTCTTGGGGTCCGGGTGTGGGAGGGCCCAGGCTGTCGACCAGTTTTCCTGCAAATGCAGTGGCCGTCACACGAAGAAAAAGCCCCGCCCCATCGTTTCTGAATAACTCCAGACCATGAAAGTCGGATGCCACAAAAAGATCCAAATCTCCGTCATTGTCGTAATCCGACCAGACGCCGGTAAAAGAAAGGGTCGTGCCCCCATCCACGTGCAGGTCGCCCGCCACATCTTCAAATGTGCCGTCTCCCTTGTTTTGATACAGCACATTTCGGTCTGCGGCGTCCGGCGACTCACCCCCACGATTGGCCACATACAGGTCCAGAAGGCCGTCCTGATTGACGTCGGCCCAAGATGCCGTCCGCGACGGCTTATGCGCAATACCACTGTCCTGATCCACCCCGGCCCGGACGGCTACCTCAGAAAATGTGCCGCCATGGTTCTGATACAGACGGTTGGCACAGCCTGTTTCGTAGGTGACGTAGAGATCCAAGTCGCCATCGTTGTCGTAATCCCCCCATGCCGCACCCCAGGCCTCGCACCCTAACGACGGGTTCTGAACGCCGGCCTCCAGCGTGACATCCTTAAAGACGCCACTGCCGTTATTTTGATAGAGGGAATTTTGTTTTTCCTGCCGCGTGACATAGAGGTCTTCATCGTCATCGCCATCATAGTCGCCCCAGGCGATCCCCGCAGCGTCGCTGCCATCCAATCCAATCCCCCGCGTTTCGGTGGCGTCCGAAAAGGCCGCTTGTACCGGCCCCGCATAAAGCGCCACCAGGAGTGCGAAAAGCACGCCGACGACGGCCCCACCTGTACCCCTCCACTGCACCTTTATGTTTGTCTTCATGCGCTTGATCTCGCTCATCAACTCCATACTTCACCGGGATAAAAATACGCCATTTACATCGGACAGACCGAACACCCGCTTAAGGCCACCCAAGTCTGACATGGATTGGACACTTTATCCAGCGGCATGCCCGCCGGTCAACCCCCCCTAAAGAGGGGGCAGATCGGGATACTGTCTTGACTATGGGGCTATTTTGGTGTGGCGTCGGCTCGATAACGGGGTCCCTATTCAAACATGGCGTAATTGTAAATTGAGTGATGGTGCCCGACATAGCGGAGTTCGGCATGGCCTGCAGCGATAAATTTAAAGACAACGCGATAGGCCAGATCGACGCGAAGACTCCATATTTCATGATGTCTGGGGTGTAGTTTTTCGGTACGGAGGGACGGATGAAAGGGATTTCTTTTGAACAAATCGACTTTGGCGATAGCCTTCTTCTG
>CAZQIT010000064.1:0-6954 GCA_964592995.1 uncultured Nitrospirota bacterium
CCCAATCGGGTTCGGGTCGGCCCCCGACGCAACGATGAAGTTCCCCTCACCCCTGCCCTCTCCTGCACGGGGCGAAGGAGAGAGGCGATACCCGCCGGAAACCGGCACGCGAACGCCGTCAATCTCCTGATAGATGATCGGCTTTTTCATCCGCATTTCGTTACCATCGCTGGACAAAACCAGATCGCCATTATCGGCAATCTGTAGGAGTAGGGGCGCACGGCCGTGCGCCCCTACCACGTCAAACCCAATCGGGTTCGGGTCGGCCCCCGGCGCAACGATGAAGTCATATTCCATCTGCCGATTGTTGCCGTAGAACCGGGCATCCACCCCTTTGTAAATCTGCTCGTAACGCACCGCGCCATAGGTGGGGATGCCGGTCTTCCACTGTTTGGGATCGTTGCCGATCAGATAGTTGACCTGACCCGCCTGACGCTCTTCGGCGATGATCTTGGGGGATTTGTTGGCGTTGACAAAAGAAAGCGTGATGGCCGTAGGGGCAGTGCCTTGTGCCTGCCCTGAAACAGGGCGCCCACAAGGGAGCGCCCCTACAATACAGGGTTGGTCGCCCACCGCCGTAGGGGCAGTGCCTTGTGCCTGCCCTGAAACAGGGCGCCCACAAGGGAGCGCCCCTACGATACAGGGTTGGTCGCCCACCGCCGTAGGGGCGCCCTTCGCAGGAACCGCACCCCTCGCAGGGGTCGCACCCCTCGCTGGGGTCGCATCCCGCTGTGCCTGTCCCCCCAACAAAAACAACACCCCTTTTTCTGTAAAGAACGTCGTATGGCCACTTCCCTTTTCATAGAACTTGACCTTTTTGTCTTGCTGTCCCTGATTTTCAATAAAATAAAGCGGGAGTTTTCCGTAATCGGCTTGAACCTTGACAGCATTCGTGTCTGCCTCTTTGACGGTCTCGTTGGCGTGGCTCAAGGTCGTAAGCGAAAAAAACAAGACCAACGCGACGACTGTACGCTTCCCACCCCTGTTTAAAAATGATTTTTTCATGAGATACTCCTTGTGTTAAAAAAGAGACACCCAATGGCCGTAAGGTTTGGCCCCCGCTTCGGCGAAGATAGAACTTCGTCATGCAATTGTCAATCTGGATGGATCGGCCCTTAATCCCTTCCCTTCAAGGGGAGGCTAGGTGGGGATGGGTTTCCACATTCCTCCAAGACCCCAAAAATCCTCTCGGTCACCGCTTCAATTTGTCCAATCACTTCATGATTCCAGTATAATGACCCAAAATAACGTTCACCCTGAGTAGGGGCGCACGGCCGTGCGCCCCTACTCAGGGCGAACGGGATATGTGTATGTTTTACTGAAACGTTATACTCGTGTGGTCATAATGCTTGACAATAATCACGCACTCCGTCACTATTCGTCATGATTAAGACGTTTAGGTGTCCAGACACCGCAGCCCTATTCGATCGGCAACGGGTACCCCGTTTTATAAATATAGAAACGGTGGCACGCCGCAAACTGGAGCAATTAAATCAAGCCGGACAAATGAACGATTTACGTGTTCCACCGGGTAATCGATTGGAGGCGTTAAAAGGAAGTCGTGTTGGACAACACAGTATCCGCGTCAACGATCAATTTCGTCTGTGCTTCCAATGGACAGAACACGGCGTGGAAAATGTTGAGATTGCAGACTACCACTGACGGAGAAATGCAATGCGAAAACTCACCCCTATAACACCTGGAGAGATCCTTTTGGAAGAGTTCTTAAAGCCCATGGATATCTCGCAGTACCGACTGGCCAAAGAAATCGGTGTGCCTGCACAACGTATCGGCGAAATTGTCTCGGGTAAGCGCGCCATCACCGCAGATACCGACTTGCGTCTGTGCCGATTCTTTGGTCTTTCAGATGGTTACTGGTTGCGCGGTCAGTCTCGGCATGACACGGAAGTCGCCAAGGACTTGCTTGCCAAGTCCCTCGCTAAAATCAAGCCGTGGGCAGGAGTCATGGCACGCCTTGCCCCTAAGCCGACCGAAGGGTAGACGTTACGGCATATTGCAATACGCGGCGGCTCAGGGCGCGATGCCGTCAATTAATCACAACGGTATAGGTGACGGTGCCGGAGGCCCCGGGAGCCAGTGGGCCGGTGAACGTCCAGACCACCTCGCCCGTGCCACCCACCGCTGGCTGTGTCGTCACGGTGCAGGCGGTAAGGTTCGGCGGCAATGATCCCGGACAAGTGACCAAGACGGACAACTTCGTATGTGCTGGCGTGGCGTCGGTGATGCTGATATTGCTCAGAGGCTGACTGCTGTTGTTGGTGTAGGTGAGGGTGTAGGTGATCGTCTCATCGGGCAACGCGGTGGTCTTGTTGGCTGCCTTCGTAAGCTTCAACGGGTCACCAACGGTGGTGAGATCGGTCAGCGTATGCGTGCTGTTTAGTGCTGGACCGGCATTGGTATAGACAAACGTGGCCGTCACGGTGGTCACATTCTGCGCATTGGCCTTAGCGCCTGCAGGGACGGAGACTTTCACAATAATGCAGATCGCCACGTCCGGTGTCGTGGACAGCGGCACCGCACCCGTCAACACGGTAATCTCCCCGACATCCAGCGTGCCGTTACAGTTTGTATCACGATAGATCACGTTGCTCCATCCAGTCAGGGTGGGGGAAGGCACGTCGGTTGCGCTGAAGGTGACGGTTCCCGCCGTGCCGGAGGTGAAGATGTGCGCATAGAACACCACGGCGCCCGCAAGGGTCGCCTGCGCACCGTTTGCAACAAAGGTGTTGACAGGAACATCGCCAAAATTCACTCCGGTGTAGGTCGTACCGATGACGGCCGTCGTAAACGTGAATGTCGTCGTATCCACGGACCCGGGGAGATCTCGGTTATACGTCCCCCCCGTCGTGCCGGGGCTGCCGCCGGTGGAGATATATCCGATCAGGTTGGTCTCCACAATGTTCACCGAAGCGCCCGTAGCGGTCGCCACCGAAGCCGACACATAAAGCACATAATCGCCCGTGGCGTTGGTCACCGTGCTGTCGCAGATCGTGCTCACACAAGCCACGCTGGTACTGGTGGCCTGCACCACCACACCTGCAATACCGGCCTCCGTCCCGTTCTGAGTCCCACTATTGGCCACTCCACCGGTGCCGACACCGTTATCTTTAAAAACCTTGCCGGTGACCTTAATACCGTTGAACAGGCCAAAATCCTGGCCGAAAACGGCCTTTTGATTGATCGGCACCACAATACTCGTCCGCTGCTGCGTGGGTGCCTCCGTGCCAATCCAGACGATGGGGGAGGGGAGGGTCGGTGTCATATCGGTCGTGGTGTTGTTGTTGTCTATGACGATGCTATAGTTCCCCTGCGCAGAATTGCTAACCGTATAGGCACCGGTGCCTGAATTTACAGGCTGAACATCCACAACAACACTATTCAGGATTAATTTGGCCCAGAGGGTCAAGCCTGTCCCGCCCTCAGTCCCATCTTGATTGGCGTTATGGTTAACGTCGTTGTAGACCGTGCCGTGGATGTAAATGGGAACATTCAGGGTCGCCGTCGCCGGGCAGGGGGTGGCACTGGCAATGGGGGGATTCCCCACGAGGCAGACTGCCGTGCCGATGGGGAATCCGGTGGTGACCAGACCCGTGCTGTTGATATAGCTGCCGACCGATGGGGCTGTAACCGTGACGGTGACCGTACATGAACCCGATGCCGGAATCTCGCCCTGAATCAGGGAGAGGGAGGTCCCGTTGGGCGCGGCCGTCACCGAGGGCGTTCCCGTGACAGTGGTGTCGCAGGTCGTGATCGCGCCCGGAACGGCCGTGTTAAAAAGTCCGATGGGATAGAAGTCTGAGAAGGCGACGCCGGTAATGATTGTACTGTTGGGGTTGGTCAGCGTGATGGTCATGAGCGACGTAAGGCTCTGATCGGAGACGGGGTTTGGACTGAATGATTTTGCGACCGTTGGCGGGGCAATCACCGTCAATGTCTTGGCAACATTCGCTGGGGGGGACGATCCGGCGTTGCTGGTGGTCACGGAACCTGTGGTAATCGTATTGGTGTAGGCACCGCTCACACTCGCCACCACATAGACATTGATCTCGCAGAAGCCCCCTGCCTGAACCTCTCCGCCAGTCAACGCGAAGGAGTCAGCCCCAGACGTAGCCAACACATATCCCCCGCCACAATTCGTGGACGCCGACGGCAGGGTGTTGACCAGAATGCCAGTCGTACCGGAATTGCCATTATAGTCATCAATCAGCGCGACCGCAGTGACCGGCAGCGAATTCGCGTTGGTCAGCTTGACCGTCATCAGCGACGCCTGCCCCACGTAAACCGTACTCGGCGTAAAGAACTTTTCGACCAGCAGCGGCTTCATGACCGTCAAGAGCGCCGAAGCAGACGCACCCGTGATGGTGAGACTCCCCTCCTCACCAACGTTCTGTACCGCAGTCACGAGACCTGTATTGTTTTGATACGTCAGTGCCCCCGCCTGAGCCAGCACCCTCACCTGGATCGAACAAGTGGTTCCGACGGCAACGGCCCCCCCCGTCCCCGTACCGATCCCCAACCGTACTCCCGGCTGATTGCCCGTCGTATTGGGATCGATATCTCCATCCATGTCCAGTGTACCGCCGCAGGTATTGCTGACGGGATCAATGCCCCCACCCGGGATAGCATCTACCACCTGCAGACAGTTCGGCTCGCACGCCAAATTACCAATGGGGACAGTGGAACTGGGGGTACCGTCCCCATCTGCATCTGCAGGGAAAAAGTCAGAAAACTGCACATCGGTCATCAAAAGTGACGTCGCATTGGAGATGGTGATCGTCATCGTGGTCTCGGTACCTTCCACAATGGTGGTGGGTGAAAATGACTTGGTCACGCTGGGGGGTGGCGGAGCGGTCAATATGGCCGACGCCGCCGTGCCGTTGCTGACCGCCCCGCTATTCGCAATCAGGCCCCCAACGGGAATGACATTGGTCCCACTCTGTGTGGCCGTCACATTCACAATGACCTTGCAGCCAGTGACTCCCGTTGGAATCGTTCCCCCACTAAAGGTGATGGAGGACGCGCCCGCCGTAGGCGCAAAGGATCCCCCCACGCATGTGGTCGAGGCATTTGGCGGGCTGGCCACAAGCATCGCCGGAGGGAAGGTATCGGTGAATGCCGCAGCGGTCATCGCCGAGGTCGTCGGGTTGGTGAGTGTGATCGTTAATGTCGAGGTGCCCCCCGACGCGAGCAGAAAGGCCGGTGAAAACGACTTGGTGATCGCCGGCTGTCCCACCCCCAATGTGGCTGTGGCTGTACCGCCTGTGGAACAGGGCGGAATATTATCCGAGGGGTCGCATGCGACCGGATTCGCAGGATCATCAACGATAACCGGGTTCGTCGTATTGACATGATTTCCCAGACCTGGCCCTGCGGTTTCAACCGTCACGCTGATTGTGCATGAGGCATTGGTGCCGAGGGTTATCCCTGTCACGTTAATGGATGTATTGCCGGCCACATTGCCCGTGTTCACAACGCCACCACACCCATTGGAAAAATTAGGGGGCGAGGCCACCCTCATTTGGCTGGGTGTCGGCGGGAAGACATCCACCACGGCGATGGCGGTCAGACTATCTGGCGCATTGACCGACGGATTCGTGATCGTAATTGTCAACGTCGAATCGTCGAGGGCCGCACCCACCGTGCTTGGAGTGAATGTCTTCGTAATCAGCGGCGGCGCCAAGACCCGAAGCGTTGCGCTGGCAGAGACGGCATTAACACCCGCATTGCCCGTGCTCACATCGCCGACGGGAACATTATTCGCATAAATCCCCGCCACCGTTGCGGTCACTCCCGTAACCGTGATCACACAGCTTCCAGAGGCTGGGATGGTCCCTCCGCTCAAGGTCACCTTGCCGGGGTCGCCCGTCCCCAATGTAACGGTGCCCCCACAGGTGTTGCCGGAAACGGCACCCCCGATGATCGTGCTGGGATAGGTGTCAGTCAGATTCACCCCCGTAATTGCGGTGGTGTTGGAATTGCTCAGCGTCAGGGTTAAGGTGGCCGCGTTCCCTTTCAGAATGACAGGAGCGCTGCATGGAATAGGACAGGCCACGGTGGAGAACCCTTTTGTCACCGTCGGTGCGCTGAGGGCGGTGACATTCAGGGTGGCCGCCGCAACATTTCCCGATCCCGCGTTGTCGGATGTGGCGACGCTGGTTGTGTTGGTGAACGTCTCGGTCGTTGCATCCATAGGTATGACCGTTACGGTGAGGGTGCAGCTCTGCCCTGGAAGCAGCGTCGCGCCGGAACCCGTCTCGGCCACAGACGCATTCTGCCCCATGCCCACAAAGATGTCGTTGACCGCCGTCCCCGTCAGCGTGCCGGCAATGGATCCCCCGGTACAACTGATCGTGGGAGCAGAGAAGTTTTTAAACGTATTCAGAGTCGGATAGTTATCCACAAACCGCACGTCCACCAATGCCGTAGTCGTGTTGGGATTGCTGACCACAATCGTCAAGACTGACGTATCGGTCGCTTTGATGGAGGGGGGCGAAAATGACTTGGTGAGGGTTGGCGGCGCAATGACCGTCAGCGTGGCCGTCCCCGATGTGCCCGCTCCGGTTTGGGTAGAGCTGATCGCAGTCGTGGTATTGATATAGACCCCGGCGACGGCGCTGGTCACCTCGACACTAAAGGTACACTGACCGCCAGCCGCGAGGAGGCCCCCGGCCAGCTTAAGCCCCGTATCACCCGCATTCAGTGAGCCGTTCCCTGCATCGGTTAATGTGCCTCCACATTGACTGCTGGAAGGTATTGTTGCCAGGGTTAAACCGGCCGGAAAAGTATCGGTAAAGGTCACGTTCGTAAGACTGACTGTCGCTGTGTTGATGAGGGTAAAAGTAAGCGTGCTCTTTGTTGGGCAACTGGCCCCAGCCGTCGCACTGGTGCAGATGGGATTGGTGACAAAAGACTTGGTGAGACCCGGTTTCCCAA
>CAZQIT010000065.1:0-6416 GCA_964592995.1 uncultured Nitrospirota bacterium
AAGTCCGTGGTGTCCGATCCGGGCTGCTGTGTGGCCGATAAGAGCGCGCCGCCGTCCGAAACATCGGTCTTTCCGGTCGGGAACTCCACGCCGAAAATGGCCAGCCCCTCCCGCGTCGGGGCCACGATCCGATCCCGATACACGGTGTATTTCCCATAGAGCGCAATGTCGCCGAGGTCATTGGTGGTCTGCGTGACGTTCCCGTATTGGGCCTTTGTGTAGAGGTGGGGAATTGCCAAAATCCCCGTCAGTCGCTGTGTCGCGCGGTAGTCGATCAGCAGCGTGCTGCGCAGGCTTTCGGAGCTTTCAAGGTCTGGATTGTCCACGTCGTCCGTGCCCGACCGTCGCGTATCCCGATCACTCCGCCGAATGGCCAGCGTCACACCCCACCCTTCGCGCGATGGGTTGCCCAACCCCGTCGTGAGGGAACTAGGGGAAACGTTAACCGACATCATCGGCGGCGGGGGACTCACGGCCCAGGCGGCGGCCGTCATCCACAGGGCGGCCATCAGGAGGAAGAACCCCATCCAAATCATTTGCGCGGGGCGTTGAAAAACGCGTGCGGTTGGAACCCAACGGTCTCTCTGATTCATCGGAATCTCCTTATCAATAGGGGGTAAGGGCCTCCCTGACGCCAGGGGGCCAGCGCTCGACATCGTTTCCTGAAGGTGGAATGCCACTTTCAGGAAACAGGGAGGATCATACAAGCCTAATTTGAAGGAATGATGAAGGGAAGATGAAGTGTTGATGAAGAGAATGGGGGGGTGAAATGCTCACTCCATGGTATCCTTTAAGGAACCTTATTGGTCTTACCGGGTTTCTTTCTTATCGTAGCCAGTTTTCAACTTGCAGATCGGGTACGCGTAAAAAGTGGCGGGTATTACCGGTAACGAGCGTCAACTGTCGCGTTAGGGCGAGTGAGGCAATGCGAAGATCAGGTTCAGAGATCAGAGTTCCAGCACGTTCTAATTGTGCCCGCAACTTTCCGTATGTGCGAGCCGCAGCGTCATCAAACGGCAGGATATTTATATTTGGCCATACGAGGCGGTCCAGCTTTTCAAGAAAATAGTCAGGCCGTGTACTGTGATAGTCCCCGTAAACCAATTCGCCTACGGTAATGGTTGATGTAAACTGCTGTTCTGCCGGAAGGCCAGCCAGAATTCCGAGTAAGCCAGGAAACGGCTGTTTCTTTAAAATGTTGCTGATGGTGTCCGTATCAAAGAGGTACACTACCGCAAATCCTCAACCCGACGATCTTTCGCCTTCCGCCGAGCCACATACAAATCGTTAACAAATTGCTCATGCCGAGTATAACTTTTCCATGCACCCACTGCGGCCAGAAGACCTTTCTTGCTCTGTTCCTGTGGAAGGGTCTCAAGCCGTTCAATGTCCTTCATATTGACCAAGGCGGCCATTGCTTTTCCGTTGCGTGTGATGATAAACCGCTCCATCCTAAGCGCTACGCGACCCATCAGTTCCGAGAAATCCCTTTTGGCATCTGCAACACTGACCGGTTTGGCCATGGTTCACCCTCCTTAAATCGGATGAAGTCATCTTGTCATTTTGTCATTATGACATAATTCTATCCAATTGGCACTCAATTGCAAAGGAAATCATCACTGGAACTTGACAAATAAATACAGCGCGCGTAGCCTTCGCGCATTGAAAACAGTTTACGGGTGTGGGGCGGGACCTGTCCTGCTTTTTCTTTCATTAAATAATTTAAGGAGTATCTCTTATGCCAACATTCTATTTTGGGACCAAGAACGAACCGGGGTTTGACCTGGAACAAAGCAACGATCTTATTGCCGTTCGCACACGCAGCGGACGGTCTACGACAAGATCAGCAGGGCCAGTCCCAAGCCCGCTTTCTGCCGAACTTTCAGACGGTACGCTCGTTGCCGCCTACCCCGAATCCGGCGTTGAGGTGTACCGTGTGCCCGTGGCCCGTGGGGCACGATCTTTAGCAGATAGAAAAACCGCCTTACGCGCCGCTCCCGACGTACGCTTTGCCGGTGGCGTGTTGGTTGATCCGATGACGCAAGAGCCAGTGCTCTATACCGAAAATCTGTTTATTAAATTTACCGATCCAACGGATCCAGACGACTGCATCGCGGTGATTAATCAGGCAGGACTCACGGTGAAAAGCGAGGTTTCCTACGCAACCAATGCCTATTTTGTATCGGCACCAGAAGGGACTGGATTGAGTATTTTCGATATTGCCACCCAGTTGTTGCAACGGAATGATGTTGACTATTGTCATCCAGAGCTGATTCGCCCGCGGGCACGAAAAGGGATATTTTCGCAACAGTGGCATTTGAAAAAAACAACAATTGGCGGGATCGTCGTTGACGCGCACGCCAATATTGAGGCGGCACACGGAATCACACAAGGTGAAGGGGCAACGATTGCGATTATAGACGATGGAATTGATATTGATCACGAGGAGTTTAAGGGGACGGGCAAGGTTATCGCCCCACGCGATGCAACGCGCCAAACAAACAATCCCCGCCCAAAAGATACTTTCGGTACAGGACCAGAAAACGGCGACAACCACGGCACCGCGTGTGCCGGAGTCGCCTGCGCAAATGGAACCCAGGGGGCATCTGGCGTGGCACCAAAAGCACGAATGATTCCAATTCTTTTAGCGTCTGGTTTGGGATCGCAACGGGAGGCAGAGGCGTTCAAATGGGCTGCGGACAATGGGGCCGATGTCATCTCGTGTAGTTGGGGACCTGTAGATGGCCGCTGGTGGGACTTGGGCGATCCAAAACACAGACAATCGTTTCCGCTCCCTGCCAGCACGAGATTAGCCATTGATTACGCTGTAACCAATGGCCGTGGCGGAAAGGGGTGCGTTGTGCTCTTTGCAGCGGGAAATGGGAATGAATCGGTAGACAACGACGGATATGCCAGCTACCAGAACGTCGTTGCCGTCGCGGCCTGCAACGACCGTGGGACGCGAAGCGTGTACAGCGATTTTGGCAAGGCGGTCTGGTGCGCGTTTCCAAGCAGCGATGTTGGCCATCCGCCGTTTGGTCAGCCAAACCCCCTTACCCCTGGTATTTGGACAACCGATCGGGCTGGTAACGCAGGCTACAATGTTGGCACTGCAGCCGAAGGGGATACGGCCGGAAACTTTACAAACAGCTTCGGCGGTACATCGAGTTCCTGTCCAGGTGCTGCTGGCGTTGCTGCCCTTGTGCTATCGGTTAATCCCAGTTTGAAATGGCATGAGGTGAAAGACCTGCTCAAGCGGGCCTGTGACAAGATTGATCCGCAGGGAGGCAGCTACAATGCTTCTGGGCATAGCGACAAATACGGGTATGGACGTCTGAACGCGCACACTGCGGTCAACTTGGCTAAACCACAGCCACAGAGCGGCGTGACAATCACCCGTATCCTCAATGCCCCGATTCCAGATATGGGCACGGTCTCCTTCACGCTGTCCGTGTTGGAGGATACGCCTGTTGAGGCACTGACCGTCTCGGTGGATATAAAGCACACTTATATAGGAGACCTTGTCCTCACATTGCAGCCGCCAATCACTACCAGTGTTCAGCCAGTTATACTCCATAAACGGGCTGGTGGGGCGACAAAAAACTTAAACAAGACCTACGACGCAGCAAACACGCCAGGGCTTGCTGCGTTTTCAGGTAAGAAATGCAAAGGAACGTGGACATTACGGATTCAGGACGCGGCTGCACAAGACTTTGGACTTCTCACATCGTTTTCACTTCATCTTGCATTTGTCCATCCAAGCCGTTCTCTTCCCATTCTGGAACCAAAGACAGCAAAGAAGAAATTAAAGAAGTCGGCATAAATATCGTACGGTGGGTTTAAAGAAAGAGTCGCGCAATGAACCCCCTTATTGAACTACAAAAATACAAACAAAGCCCTTGGTACGACTATATCAGCCGCAGCCTGATTGCCTCTGGCGAACTTTCCGACATGGTCTAAAAGACGGTCTTTTGCGGAAAGGGGTCGTGTCAGGACCACCTGAGCCGCCTTTAGGGATCACGAAAGTGGTTCGATTCACCGCTCCTCACATCCTTTGTGGTGGGACACTGGCGGGTGTGTGAAGCACGCCGTCTATAGGACTGCTGTCCGCAGGACCGAAATAGGACTCAATGACTTTTTTGGCCAGGGGGGCCGCAGCCGATCCGCCATGTCCGCCATGCTCAATCAGCACAACCACGGCAATACGGGGATGCTCGGCGGGTGCGTAAGCAACAAACCAGGCATGATCGTCAAATTCCTTGGGCAATTTCTTTCGGGGGCCTTTCTTGAGCACCACCACCTGGGCCGTGCCTGTTTTACCGGCGATGGACACGACAGAAGATCGCGCCGATGTGGCGGTGCCGCGCCCATCGGCCACCACCCCCGACAGGGCCTCTTGAATCACCTTCAGCGTCTCCCCTGAAATGGGAAGTCTCCTCCCCTCCAAAATCGGTGGCGTTGTGATCTCTCCCGTCCGGTGATCTCGCATCTTTTTGACAATCTGCGGCGTGTGCCAGACGCCGTCAGACCCCACCGCTCCGATGGTCGCCGCCATCTGAAGGGGGGTCACCAGAACAGGTCCCTGTCCGATGGAGACGGAGATGGTCTCCCCGGCGTACCAAGGCTCTTTCCGAACGCGCCGCTTCCATTCGACACTGGGAATCAATCCGCCTTTTTCGGAGGGGAGATCAATGCCAGTGGGCTTCCCAAGACCGAAAAAACCGGAGAATCTTTCGATGGCACCGATACCCAACCGGTCACCCATTCGATAAAAATAAACATCGCACGATTCCACGAGGGCACGATAAAGCGAAACCGATCCATGTCCCCCCTCTTTCCAATCCCGAAAGTCACGATTCCCGAAGGGGAAAAACCCGGGACAACTCACTTCCTGTGACGGCGTCGCGGTTTGCGTCTCCAGTATCGCCGCCGCCATGACTACTTTGAACGTGGAGCCGGGGGGGTACTGGCCCTGAATCGCCCGGTTGGTTAGGGGATGATTCTTGTCCGAAATGAGATTTTTCCAGGTCTCGGTTGAAATCCCCGCCGAGAGATCGTTGGGATTGAACGCTGGGTGGCTGACCAGCGCCAGAACCTCTCCGGTGTGCGGGTCCAGGGCCACGATCGCCCCGGCCGCTTCACCCAGCGCCTCTTCGGCTGCCTTCTGAACCGCCAGGTCCAACGTCAAAAAAGTATCCTTGCCGGGGAGCGGCGCCTTCACGTTCATAACCCGTATTTCGTGACCCAGCGCATTAACCTCCACCCACTTTTGACCGGGTGTGCCGCGAATCATCGCGTCATAGGTCTGTTCCACGCCATACTGTCCGACAACCCCCCCCCGCTTCACCCCCGGATAACGGCCGGTGTCCAGGTGCGCCTGTGAAATTTCACCGACATAGCCGATCAAATGGCCCGCCAGGGCCTCATAAACGGCATTTCGTTTAAACTCAACCTGAATGGTGACGCCGGGAAGATCAAAAAGGTGCGCCTCAATCCGAGCAACCTCCCGCATGGAGAGATTTCCTTTTATTTTCACCGGCGCATCGTCCACCGCCCCCTGTCCACGGATGGATGCCATCCGCCGTACCATCTCATCGGGTCGCAGGAGTCGCACCCCATCCATCTCAAGGAGGCCTGCCAGACGACGGAAGACCGTTTCCGTATCGGCGAGGCCGGGGCCTGCCGGAGCTGCCGGAACTGCAATGTCTGCGGGGTTTACATACAGGTTAAAGCTGGGCACATTATTGACCAGAAGGGTGCCGTTTCGATCATAAATCAGGCCGCGCGCGGGGGGCATCTCCACCGTCCGGATGCGATTCCCGTCCGACAATCCAAGGTAGTGTTCCCCCATGATCACCTGGAGTTGGAAGGCGTAGAGCAGCAAACCGACCAAGGCCATACCGATCAGGGCGGCCAGCCCGTAGATTCTCCGTTCAATCCCCTTGTTTTTTTCATGGATAAAGTGACGTTCCTGACGATTCATGCGGTTCACTCTTTCTGCATGGAGATTCTGACTTTTTCCCTGATTTCTCCCCTGGTTTCTCCCCTGGTTTCTCCCATGTACCGATCCGTTTGCCACACCCACAGAAGACAGGCACCTAGCAGACTGTTGTAGATCGCACGGGCAAAAACGTCATGCTGCGGCACCCGGAACATATCGTCGCCCCACAGCCAAGCAGCCCCCGAAAAATCATGCAAAATGGAAAACCCGCACAAGACAACCGGTTTGATCCAAAACGCCATATTGACAAACATATGCCCCAGAATGCCGGCGGAGAGGCCCGCCACCCCTTCCAGTACCAGATTCAAGCCCGGAACGCCGACAGAGAAGAGGTCCAACATGGCGCCGAGGGCCGACCCGTACAGAAGGCCGCTGAATCGACCGCCGATCCAGCCCCATACAAAGGCCAGAACCA
>CAZQIT010000066.1:0-12300 GCA_964592995.1 uncultured Nitrospirota bacterium
ACTTCCGCTGCCGCTGTTCGATCATCTGGTCCGTATCCACAAAGCCATATCCCAGAGAAGCCGCCAGACGCCGCCCGACAGCACTTTTCCCCGTCCCCATAAATCCCAGCAACACGATATTTTTCATGATGTTGCATTCCCATCTCCTCTTACTTGACCACCCTGGGGGTGAGGAAGACGAGCAGTTCGGAGGTCGACTCCCGTTTTTCCATCTTTTTGAATAAATTTCCAATGATGGGGAGCTTCATTAAATAGGGCACACCGCTGGTGGAGTCGGTCTCGCTGGTTTCGTAGATTCCGCCAATCACCGTCGTATCGCCATCTTTGACCAGCACATGGGTCGACGCCTCCTTCTTCAGGATGCTCGGCCCGGACGCCCCCGGCTGCACCGGCCCGGGCGCATTCTTTGTAATTTTAATCTTCATCAGGATGCTCCCGTCCGGAGAAACACGCGGGGTGACCAACAAACTGAGGGTGGCGTCGACGAATGTGGTCTGTGTGCCATCTGCCGAGGTCGTGGAGAACGGGATGGATTCGCCCTGCGATATTTTGGCCTCCTGATTGTCCAGAACGGTTATCTTGGGTGTCGAGACCACACGCGTGAGGCCTTGCGATTCGCCCGCAGAAATACGTAAATCCAGATTGATGGGATTGCTGGTCAATCGGCCAAACGTGAAACCGACACCCCCGAAGCTGGGCGCCGCAGGGAGATTGACGGCAAAGCCTGGAACGGACGCACCGAAGCCTCCGGTCGTTCCCGTATTAAGCCCAAGCCTGTTTGCATTGACGTTGTCTTGATAGCTCGCGCCCCACTGAATGCCGAGGCTTTTATTGAACGTGGGCGCCACCTGAACAATCCGCGCCTCAATAAGCACCTGCGGCGTTTGCGTGTCCAGTGTTTTGACCAGATAGGTCACATCGTCCACATATTTCTGAATGTCCTTCACAATCAAGGTATTGGTGCGCGCATCCACCGTAATGTCACCGCGAGGGGACAGGCTCTTGCGCAACGATTCAGCCAAGTCATCGGCCTTGCTGTAATTGACGTAAAGAATGCGGGTCACCTGATCTTCCGCTTTCACCTGTGTTTCTTTGACCTTCGCCTCTTCTTCCTGCTGTTTCGTCAAATTGGCCAGTGTCGTGACCTGCACGATGTTGGCCTCTTTGCGCTGACCCAGATTATTTGTCTTCAGAATAATGTCAAAGGCCTGATCCCACGGGACATCCAGCAGCTTTACCGTAACCTTCCCCTTGACATCGTCCGACAGAACCATATTCAGACCGCTGACATCCGCAATCAGACGCAGGACATGGGCGACCTCCGCATCCTGAAAATCCAAGGATATCTTTTTTCCGGCATATCCCTTCCCCTGGGGGGGGGGCGTGACAGAAACCACAACCGGAGGTTTAATCGGTTGCGCATCGGACGGCGACATCTCCATGTCCGCCACGTCCACGGGAGACGAACGAGCCGATACCAGAGGTTTCTCAGGCGCAACCGGAGCAACGGGAATCGGGGGGACCAATACAACGGACGCAACGGACACAACGGACGGTGCAAACGATACCTCCCGAACGCCCATGCCCACACCCATGAAAGGGCTAAAAGAAGAAATCTCCCCGGAGGCGGGTCGGAGGTGGACCATCAGACGATTTCCATCCTGCTGCAGAGAATAGACCACCGGCTTAATAAGATCCACGACCAAGCGCACCTTGTCCGCATGTCGCCCGATTCGCACCTGCCGCACGGCAATATCCTTCACCGGGATGGACTTCCGTTTTGTGCGGGGCTTGACATTCGGAAGATCAATGACCAGACGATCTTTACCCAACAGGAAAGGCTGCGGGGAAAGCCGTCCGTCCAACACCACCACCAACCGCAATCCTTCCTGCCGGTCAAAGTAGACATCCGTGACCTTGGAAGCTTTTGGCAGGACTTCATCTGCTGGCTCCGTCACGGGAGTCGCAACGGGAGGGGCCACAGAAGGCAAACGGGCCAACGAGATATCTTTGGCTTTTTCGATGGCCACCTCACCTACCATCGTCTGAGGTGCTTCCGCCGCGTGATCTTGAAGGCCAGCAGCTTTGTGCATGACCTCAATAACCAAGTTATTGCCATCCGTTTTGACGTCCGTTTCCACCTCTTCCAGCAGCGTAATCTCCAGTTGAGACCTTTTATCTTTTTCTCCACCCCTAGGAAGAATGGAAAGAATCGGTCCGCCGTCCGGCACAATTTTTCGCGTAAATTCCCCCAAACCCACACCCGGGAGGTCGATCACTAACCGGTCGGGGTCCTCCACGTTGAAGGCGGTATAAATAATGGGTTCCTGCCCCGTGACAACGATGGTGGTTCTGTCTGACTCCGGAGAGACCTGAATCGCCTGAATCGCTGGCAGAGAAGAGGGCCGTGTCATCACCTGTGAAGATCGGGGAGAACAGGAGAGGACCAAGGTCATCGTCATCCCGATCAATATCATGAGTTTCCCGACGGTTTGGCCGTTCATTCCATTTCCTCCTTTTTAGGGTGCAGCAGCATCATGACTTCCTGCGTCCGCACTTCGCCCAACACGCCGATATGCCGCTCTCTGACCACCAGAAACGCATCCGTAATCCGACTGACAACACCCCGATTCAACCCCATCAGCGTCCCGAGTCGGACGAAATAGCCTTTGCCATCGGGTGTTTTAATCAACGCCTCGTAACCGAAATCCCCCCACACCACGCCAGCCAGATTCAAATTCTTGATGTCTTCCCGTTGCAACGGAGGCAGACGTTTGTCCAATACTTTTTTTTCGGATGGCGTGGGTACGCGAATCAGGGATCGAAACGGGTCTCGCTTCCCTTGGGGACGATACTCCGTAGAGGGCCGCACCTCCTCTTTGGGCGCCTCCTGGCGCGGCACTTCTGGCACGTTCTCGACCCTGGCGGAGAGCGGGACGGACGAGGCCGGTTTTGGGGGGGGTTCCGCCTTCCCGCAAGCGGTAACCCAAAACACCCCTAAAATGACCCCCCAGCGACCGATCCTCAGGCCACGCATCATCTGTGTCATGGGGTGGACCTCGCTTTCTTGGGGGGAGAGGGCGGCGCATCGCCTGCGGCCGCAAAGGCCGTCGCCAGAAAACTGGTTTGGATCAGAACCCGGCTCTCGTCGGTCTTGGCGCTCCCCATCTTGAGATTCGACCAGTTAATGATGCGGGGCAGCTTATTGATTTTGTCAAAAAACAGACCCAGTGCATGGTATTCACCCGCCACTTCCACGACAACAGGCACTTCCGTATACAGCCCGGAGGGGTGCCGCTTCTTTTCGCTCGGCTTCCAGAGCTTAAAGTTCAGTCCTGTCTTTTCACCCAACTCCGAAACCTGTTTTAAGAAAATCTCCACCTCCGCTTCGGGTGGAAACTGCTCTCGCAGCTTCGCCAGCGTCTGTTGAAGTTCTGCGTTTTCCCGTTTGAGCTCCTCAAAATGGCGTGTTTTAATCTGGTGGACATTGACCTCTTTTGCCAGCGTGGAGATGCCCCCCTGCAACTGCGCAATTTCATCGCTGTAGGGGATGAAGACAAACCAGACGAAGGCGCCCAATATCGTCATCAGGATCAGAACGCACGCCAGGAACCTCTGTTTTACAGTCAGCCCCTTCAGCGTTTCCAATGCCGTTGCCATGGTGTCTCTTTCCTCAAATCAGGCGGTGATGGACCACTTGAGCTTAAACGTGTAAATAGGCGTGTTCGCTTCGAGCACTTGCCTGGATTCCAGAATCTGGATATTGGTAAAAAACTTGGATGCCTTGAGGTGATTGATGAACTCGACGATCTCGCCATTTCCGGTCGCTTTCCCCTCTAGGTCAATCACGCCAGACGTTTCTGTAATATTGGTCAGCCAGACGCGTTCCGGCAGACGTTCACTGATCTCCACTAAAATCCGCACCGGAATCGTCTGATTCTTCTGAAGCTGCCGAATGATGTCAATCTTTTCGACCACGGCCTTCTTGTCCCGTTCAAAATTCTCCACCTCTTTGAGCTGCACCTTGAGGACTTCCAGCTTCTGGGACAACTTGTTTTTTTCAGCGCGAAGGCGGGTGGTCGTGCCGTTGAGGAACACCCAGACGTATCCCAATGCCATCAAGAATCCGAAGAGGAGGAGAACGGAGACGACCGCCCGAAATGAGGCGGGTGTCTGCTTCTTTTTCTTCTTCGTCCGCTGAAGCAGATTAATTCGGGTCATCGCTAACGGTCCCCCACCCACCGCATTGCAAGGCCGACACCGACGGCGGCCAGCGGCGCCATCTCGCGTACAAAAAGAAGGTCGAACTGCTTCTCGGAAATCTGAACACGATGGAACGGATCAATCATCGAAACGGGAACCGCCATTTTCTCTTCCAGATGGGAAAACAGATTGGGTATTTTGGAGGCGCCGCCGCCGACAAAAATCCGGTCGATCTGATCAATGTGCGACGTCGTCTTGAGGTAATCAAAGGCGCGCGCCACTTCCGTCGCAAACTCCGTGTTCAAATCGCGAATGATGTTCAGCACCATCGCTCGGTCAACCTGCCTCGTCGGTTCCAGTCGCTTTGCCCGCTCTGCGTCTTCATAACCGACATTGAATGTCCTTTGAATGGCCTCGTTGTAACGATTTCCGCCAAAAGGGATGTCCCGCATCAGCGCGAAGGCGCCTCCCTTTAAAACGCTGATGGTGGTGGCGCTGGCGCCGATATTCAGAATCGCCACTCTCTCGTTCTTATTGACTTCATAATTCATCTCCAGCATGTTCTCCAGGGCGAATGCGTCCACATCGACCACCACAGGCTGAAGGCCCGCTTCCGTCGCCAATCCCACATATTCCGCCAGTTTGTCTTTTTTGACGGCCACCAACAGCACTTCCATTTGGACCGGTACGCCGCCCTGGGCCTCCACCGGACCGAGTATGCGGAAGTCAATATTCACATCCTGGATGTCGAAGGGGATATATTGCTCCGCCTCCCACTGGATTGAGGCCTCCATCTCCTCTTCCGCCATCAGGGGAAAGGTCACGTTCTTGACAATGACGGAATGCCCTGACATGGAAAGCGCGACATTTTTGATCTTGACTGATTGCTCCCGAAGCAACGCCTGAATCTCCAAAACGACCCGTCCCGCATCCATCACCGTCCCGTCCACGATGAGGTCCGGATCTAACACCCTGACCCCGAATTTTTCAAGACGGTACCCCTTGCCCGACTTCTTCAACTGAACCAGCTTGATCGCGCCAGAGCCAATATCCAAGCCAATCAACTCTTTGTTTGAAAAGGCAGAAAAACCCATTCAACGACCTCCGTCGCACGACCGCTTCGTCGCTGTTTACGTAACCTGCTGGATTGATCTGGAATCTTGTGAGACGACCTTTTGTATCTCTTTGATGTTCAGATCGGAATAAAGACGCCTAGTTTGTCATGGACATCCAGTCTCAGCCAGCATGAACCCCCGGCTTCGATCATGAACGTTGGTAAGTATACTCACTCTATCCAAATTGTCAATAACGCCGGGTCGCCCGTGATTTCCACACAACGCAAGGGGAATGCCGGTCATCGGTTCTCCGTCGTGAGACGCAAAAAAGCCGCTTGCGCGGCCATCTGTTCGGCGCTTTTTTTGCTTGCACCCACGCCGGTCGCGCAGAGCACCTCCTCAACGTGAATCGATACCTCAAAACCCTTCTGGTGATCCGGGCCGGACTCCCCCATGACCTGATAGACGGGCAGGGTCGAAAACTGTTTCTGACAAAGCTCCTGAAGCGCCGACTTATAGTCCACCGGCGTATCGGGCCAACGCAACGCCTGAAGTGCCGGTGAAAATAAATTCAATACCGCCGCCTGGGCCGAAAGGAAACCCCTGTCCTGGTAGATCGCCCCAATGATGGCCTCCACCGCATTTGACAAAAGCGATGCTTTATTTCTGCCGAGCGTCCCTTCCTCCCCTTTTCCCAAAATCAGGAACCGCCCCAGGTTGACACGCCGTGCCAAATGAAACAGCGCATCCCGGTTGACGACAGCGGCCTTCATCTTGGAGAGCGCCCCCTCCGGCGCATCCGGAAAACGCGACATCAGCGCCTCACAGATCACCAAGTCAAGAACAGCATCCCCCAGAAACTCCAGGCGTTCATTGTCGCCCGTGGATCGGGCGGCTTCATTAACGTAGGACTTGTGCGTCAACGCTTGTTTTAACAGGTGGGTCGTTTTGAAAAAATAGGCCAGATCGCGCTGAAGCGCGTCGAGGGCAGGCGATGAGGAGTTAGACGCCCGCATATTTTTTAAAGACAAGGGTTGCATTCACGCCGCCGAAACCGAAGGCATTGGAGAGGGCCACATTTACCTCTTTTTTGCGCGCATGGTGAGGGATGTAGTCCAGATCGCACAGGGGATCGGGATGATCCAGGTTGATCGTGGGCGGCAGGATCCCTTCGTGGAGAGCCAGGACACTAAAAATCGCCTCAACGCCACCTGCGGCGCCCAGCAAGTGCCCCGTCATCGACTTGGTGGCGCTAATCGGGATATTGTAAACGGCTTCCCCGAAAACCGTTTTCATGGCCAACGTTTCGATGGCGTCCGCCATCGTGGAGGTGGCATGCGCGTTGATATATTCCACCGCATCCGGCGAAACCCCTGCATCCGCAAGGGCCAGACGCATACATCGGACCGCCCCCTCTCCGTCGGGTGGAGGGGCCGTCATGTGATAGGCGTCGGAGGTCTGTGCATAACCGATGATCTCCGCATAAATCCGCCCACCCCGGCGTTTGGCCGACTCCAGCTCTTCCAACACGATGATCCCCGCCCCGTCGCCCAAGACAAATCCGTCCCGATTCAGGTCGAATGGACGGCTGGCCCGTTTTGGGTCATCATTTCGCGTGGAGAGCGCACGGGACGCAGCAAAACCGGCGATCCCCAGCGGCGTAATGGCCGCCTCTGCCCCGCCTGCAATCATGGCGTCGGCCTCCCCATGCTGAATGAGGCGGAAGGCATCCCCAATGCAGTTGTTTCCGGTGGCGCATGCGGTGACCACGCTAAAACTGGGGCCACGGGCACCGAATCGCATGGCAATGTGACCCGAAGCCAGATTGACGATGGACATGGGGATGAAGAAGGGGGTAATCCGGCCGGGACCTTTGAGTCGAAGCACATCGTGCCAATGCTCAATCGCCCCAAGCCCACCGATGCCCGATCCCACAGAGACGCCCACCCGATGCGCATCATCAGGCGACACCTTCATCCCCGCGTCTTCCATCGCCATCTGCGCCGCCGCGACGGCGTAATGGATGAAGGTGTCCATCTTTTTAATTTCTTTGGCATCAATGAAGTCGGCCGGATTGAACGCTTTCACTTCCGCCGCAATCTGACAGGCATAGCCGGTCGGATCGAACCGGCTAATGCGATCCACCCCCGATTCTCCGGCACACAGGGCACTCCATGTCTTGCGCACCCCCACGCCCAACGGGGTCACCGCGCCCAGGCCGGTTACAACAACCCGTCTGCCTTCCAATGTCCAAACCTTCCCTTTAGGGCCTTACGCGGAAATCAAGACACACGTTCCCACGTCAGGTTTTCTCCTGGATATAGTCAATGGCGTTCTGAACGGTCAGAATCTTTTCGGCGTCTTCATCCGAAATTTCGATCCCGAACTCCTCTTCAAACGCCATGACCAGTTCAACCGTATCCAACGAATCGGCCCCCAGGTCATCGACAAATGACGCCTCCAGCGTCACATCATCTCCCTCCAGACCTAACTGTTCCGTAATGATTTTCTTAACCCTGCTATCTACTGCTGACACGACTGACCTCCTTTGTGTTGAGTTGATAAAAATGTGCCGATCAATAGGGTGCGATTAGATACCGCCCATGTACATTCCACCATCCACATGCAGCACCTGACCCGTGATGTAGCCTCCCGCGTCCGACGCCAAGAACAGCACCATCTTTGCAATATCCGAAGGATCTCCCAGCCGTCCCATGGGAATCTGCCGGGAAAGCGCCGTCCGTGTCTCGGCGGAAAGCCCCGCCGTCATCGCCGTCTCAATAAACCCCGGCGCCACCGCGTTGACCCGTATGCCACGTCCCGCATATTCCCGTGCGACCGTTTTGGTCAGTCCAATGACGGCCGCCTTGGACGCTGCATAATTGGCCTGACCCGCGTTTCCAAGACTCCCCACCACAGAAGAGAGATTCACGATACTCCCGCAACGCCGCTTCGACATAAGCGGCAGGACCGCCTTCATGCAAAGGTAAGTTCCTTTGAGATTAACGTCCAACACGGCTTCCCAGTCCTCGTCCTTCATCCGCACCAGAAGCGCATCCCGTGTGATGCCCGCATTATTAACCAAAATATCAATCCGACCCCACTGCTCACAGACCTGTTTGACCAGTGCCGCAACCTCCGGCGCACTTGAGACATCGGCGCAAATGGCCATCGCTCGCTTGCCCTGCGCAACCATTTCTCCGGCCGTCCGCTCTGCCGCCTGCCGATTGAGGTCGGAGACTACCACAGCCGTTCCATTATCCGCAAGAAGTTCGGCAACGGCTTTTCCGATGCCCTGCGCGGCCCCCGTGACGATGGCAACGCGCCCTTCCAATGATCCCAACATATCACCTCCGATGGACTAAAACCGCTTTCAGGCTCCCCATTTTTCTCGCAGGGCACAGACCCCCACCGCATCTTCCACATTCAAAACCGCCACGGTCGGATCCATCTTTTTCATCAGGCCCGCGAGCACTCGACCGGGGCCAATCTCCACAAACAGATCAACCCCCAACGCCCGCAGGCGCCGGATGGATGCCTCCCACAACAGCGGCGAGGCCACTTGCTCAACCAGACCCCTCCGGGCGGCGGCCCAGGTGGTCACCTCCCGCGCCGTCCGATTGTTCACCAGCGGCACGGATGGATCGCACCCCTTGATCTGATCCAATTCGGCGGCAAGTCGCACGGATGCAGGCTGCATCATCGGCGAATGGGACGGAACGCTCACCGCCAGACGAATCCCCCGCCCCCGCTTTTCTTTCACAAGGCCGAGCGCCCGCGTGATGCCGTCCGCACGTCCCGCAATAACGATCTGATCCGGGGCGTTGAGGTTGGCCGCAACGACGTCACCCGCCTCCGCACAAATCGCCTCGACGGTCGGCGCATCCAGGCCGATCACCGCCGCCATCCCCCCTTCTCCGGGCGGGGCCGCCTCCTGCATAAACCGCCCGCGCAGTTGCACGAGGCGCAGGGCATCGGCAAATGGAATCGCCCCCGCCGCCACCAGCGCCGTATATTCCCCTAGGCTGTGGCCTGCGACATACGCGCACCGCCCGCCCACCTCGCCCATGCAACGGAGCAGGGCAATGCTTGCGGCCAGCAGCGCAGGCTGGGTGTATTCGGTCTGGTCGAGCCGCTCTTTTGGCCCTTCAAAGCAGAGGCGGGAGACCTCCCATCCCAGTGCGGCATCCGCCTCGGCAAAGGCCGCCCGCCCAGCGTCAAACTGCAGGGCGACCTCCCGGCCCATCCCCACCACCTGCGACCCCTGCCCCGGAAACAAAAATGCAATGGTCGATGCCATGTTCACTCCAAAAGAATCAGGACAATGGTCCGGATCGCGCACGCTGCCAGTAGTCTCGAAACGCCCGCAGGCGCGGCAGCGTATCGCGGTCTTTCACCCGGTTTGCCGATTGTTTGCTGGCGATAATATCATCCAGATGACATACGGGGAAGGTCTCCACCTCCACATGGCGCGCCCACGCCGCAGCAAAACTCTCAATGCCATCGGGCGCAAACACCAGGTCCACATCAAACGGCCCCTGCTTCAACTGCACAAAATCTTTGCCCCGAATAATCTCCTCCGCATGTGAGTCCGTCAGTGTAAAACCGACCTCACGCAGGGCGCACACCAAGGCATGCCCATTTTCTTCCGAACGTTCTGGAAAAAGTTCGACAGCCTGCGTGGTGTCGGGAAAGCCCAGCAGGACGGCCCCTGATTGTCCCAAGAAGAGATAGCGCACGCCGCAGCGGGCAAAGGCGTCACGCAGTTCCTGGGCCTGGCGATATTCAAACACGGCCATAGCCCAACCATGCGGGCAGGGTTTCAGCCCACCGACGATAGTCCGCCATCCGGTCGAAGGCGCGGTAGGGTGCGTCATCCAAAACCGGTTTGTAGGTTTTCAGAAAAGCATAGCGAAGCCGCACGGCCAACGGACGGCTGGCCGCAGCCTCAAACTCCTCTTCCCACTTTTTTCGTTCGGCAGTGGAATAGGCCGACGCATTCTCCATCCGTACGCCCCTCCCCGAATTGGGTCAATCCACAATGAATTCGCCGCCGTCGGCGCCGATCACGTTTCCCGTGATCCAGCCCGCCTTCGGATGCGACAGCAATGTGATTGCTCCCGCCACATCTTCGGTTGTCGTCAGCCTGCCGCGCGGGTTTTTCTTGCGCGCCAGTTGAAGCATCTCTTCGTGGCCGGGGATTTTGCGCAATGCGGGTGTGTCGGTGACGCCCGCTCGGATCGCGTTCACCGAAATGCCCATCGGCCCCAACTCCAGTGCCAACTGCCGGGTGTGCGCCTCCAGGGCGGACTTGGCCGCCGAGACCGCGCCGTACGTCTTCCAGACCCGTGCCCCGCCCGCCGAGGTCAGCGAGAAGACCCGTCCCCCCTCACCCATCAGGCCCCGACGCACCACATCCTGCGTCCAGTAGACCAGGCTGTTGGCCATCACATCCAGCGTCATCTCCATTTGGGATTGCGAAATGACGTCCTTCTGCGTCGGTGCAATGTAGGGCTTGAGCGTCCCGAAGGCCAGCGAATGAATCAGGACGCGAATGTTACCCGTCACACCAAGCCGTGCCGCCACATCATCCAGAACGCACGCACGCTTCTCGGCATCCGCAGCGTTCACGTTGAAGAACACCGCCTCATGGCCCTGTGCCCGAATGCCAGAGACGATCCGCTCCACGTTCGGAAGCGTCCCTTTGCGATCCAGATGCACGCCGATGATGTTCATTCCCGCTTCCGAAAGCGCCAGCGCGCACGCCTCTCCAAATCCGCTGGACGCCCCCAAAATCAGCGCCCATCCGTCTAAAAATTGCGAGGTCATTTTTCACTCCTTATCTTAAAAGATGAGGCCTTCCAGCAAGACACTTGGGACCCTGTCACTTTGCTTGCAGGGGAAACCGTTCGGGGTGGTCGATCATATCAAGCGTGAGATCCACGTCCAGATCGGGCCAATGGAAATGACCTGGGGTCGGTTCCTCAATGTTGAAGACTTTGCCCACGGAGGCATCCTGAAACCAGGGAAAATCCTCGTAAGACATGAACCTCTCCCGTTCTTCCGACAAAAGCCAGATTCCATGCCGAGAGATGTGGGTCACCTCAACTTCCGAAATGCTTCTTCCAGGCGTTTTTGAACTCATCATGGTGCACCTCAATGATTCGTTGGATTTCTTTGATTTGCCGAGTGGAAAGACGGTAGCTCTGATCCAGGTCGATCGTTGGGGTAAGCCACCATTTTGCCTCGCCCTCCGCGCACACTACATGCACGTGCATCCGGGGTTCTTCACGGGAAAAGAAGAAGAACCGATAGCCCCTTTCCCGAAAGATCGTCGGACTCATCGGCGTTTGACTACCACCGCACCACGCTTGCGGCCCAGGTCAGGCCGCCGCCGAAGGCCAACAGCACCAGCAGATCACCGGCATTGATTCGTCCATCGCGCACGGCCTCATCCAGCGCCAGCGGAACGGAGGCTGCTGACGTGTTGCCGACGCGATCCAGATTCATCACCACGCGCGCCATGTCGATGCCGAGGCGTTGGGCCAGGGCGCGCAGGATGCGGGCATTGGCCTGATGCGGCACCCACCAAGTCACGTCCGACACATTCAGGGCGTGGGCGTCGAGCGCCTCCCGCGCCACCTCTTCCATCAATCCGTCTAAAAATTGTATGTCTTTTATTAACCCGTTCCCCAAAATAAAATAACGCGCTGCAACCCGTAGTTAGCTATCCATTTACCCAACAGCAGCAAGGTTGTACTCCATCCGGCGTTGCTTGCACCACATCTCCGCTGCCTTGCGCTTACGCTGAACGTCGTTGGAGTCAATCCGGCTGGGGTCTTTCACCTCAATGATCGCCTTCCTGCCGCCTTCATATTCCACGGGGACTGTTTTTATTTTAGGCTCTTCAGCAGAATCTGTGGGTGGTTTTCGGCTCTGGTAAGTTGCCAAGTGTATGATATAAGGCTATTTGCAGGTTTTCTACCGACCGAAAACCGTATGCTTTTCTCATCGTCAGTTTCGCCTTGAGATTTAACCCCTC
>CAZQIT010000067.1:0-29177 GCA_964592995.1 uncultured Nitrospirota bacterium
CGGCATTGGCCAACACATCGACGCCAATTCCGATGGCCTCTCGGGCCTTTTGATCAAATCTAAATTCTTTTGCGGGCATAATTCCTCCTTATATTAGGGGCTCGCGTTGCCCCCTCCATCCGCCTAAGGCGGAATGGAGCCTCCCCTTCAACGCCGCTTTGCGGCTGATGAGAACAGGCCACCGACATGATTGCAGGGGCTTGCGTCGCCCCTCGCAGGGGTCGCACCCCCTCCACGGGCAAAGCCCGTGGAGCTTCCCCTTCAACGCCGTTTTGCGGCTGATGAGAACAATCCACTGACATGGGTGGGTGCGCGAAGCGTATTGCTGTCCGCAGGACCGCAGTATTTTTTACCCAGTGATCCAACGCCGCTTCGACGGCGTGCAGCGTTTCCCATTTCTTGCAGAAGCAGAAACGGGCCTGCGTCCGACCTTTCTCGGACGTCGAATAAAACGAAGAACCCGGCACCGAGGCCACTCCGGTCGCCTCAATCAACTTTCGGCTAAATGCGAAATCATCCGTCACGCCCAGGTGGGCCATCACCTTGTCGGTCTGGGCGAGCACATAATACGCCCCCTGCGGCGGCGCGCAGTCGAAGCCCGTCCGCCGAAGCAGATCGACCAGAAACGTCCGCGCCTGCGCGTAGTGCGCGCGCAAGCCCTCGTAATACGAATCAGGAAACGACAGGGCGACCACCGCAGCATGTTGAAGCGGCGTGGGCGCCCCCACCGTCAAGAAGTCATGCACCTTGCGAATGCGCTTGCTGATTTGCGCCTCGGCGATGGCCCAGCCCACCCGCCAGCCGGTCACGGAGTAGGTCTTGGAGATGGAGTTGATCGTCACGGTGCGCTCCGCCATGCCGGGGAGCGTGGCGAGCGACACATGCCGCGCGCCGTCGTAGGTGATGTGCTCGTAAATCTCGTCGGTGACGGCATAGGCGTCCCACTGGAGGCACAGCGCCGCGATTTGGGCCAGCTCGGCCTGCGAGAAGACCTTGCCGGTGGGATTGTTTGGCGTGTTGATGATGATCGCCTTGGTTTTCGTGTTGAACGCCGCAGCCAGTTCATCCGGATCATACGTCCAGTCCGGCGGATACAGCGTCACGTAGCGGGGCGTCGCGCCGGAGAGGATGCCGTCCGGCCCGTAGTTTTCGTAATACGGCTCAAAGACGATGATCTCATCGCCCGGGTTGATGATGGCCATAAGCGTGGCGATCATCGCCTCGGTCGCGCCACAGGTGACGGTGATGTCGGTCGCAGGATCGCAGGAGATTCCGTTGTACCGCGCGGCCTTCTTGCCAATGGCCTCCCGCAGTTCCGGCTCACCGAATGTGACGGGGTACTGGTTGTGTCCAGCGCAAAGGGCGGCGATGGCCGCATCAACGATCTCTTTCGGGCTTTCAAAATCGGGGAACCCTTGCGAGAGGTTGTAGCCCCCGGCCGCATCGCAGATGCGCGTCATCTCCCGGATGACCGATTCGGAAAAGGCTTCGGTGATTTTGGACAGCGGCTTCATCGCGCAGACTCCGTATGATCGACATGGGCCTTGCCTACTCTCCGACCCGGGCAAGGGCCGCATCCTTCCCAGAGATTATGAAGCAAGGAGTCTTTCGATTTTCTCCACAAGGGCCGCCCGCTTATTTTGGACAATATCCCACAGGATTTCGGTATCAACACCGAAGTATTCATGAATCAAAATGTTTCGCAAATCGGCCATCCTTCTCCATTCAACCTCGGGGGCCTGGGATCGGATGGATTCGGGCACGTTCCTTGCGGCTTCCCCGATAATTTCCAGATTGCGGACGACGGCATCCACCGTCTTCGTGTCATCAGAAAAGTCTTCGTAGGACATGCCCGCCGTGTATTGCCCGATCTTCCCACATGCCGTAAGAATATCGTCCAGATAAACCCTATAATCCCTCGACATGAATCGCCTCTTTCAAAATCACCGAACGCAGACGGGGTTTGATCGCCTCCTCCAAAACGAGATCAATGCGTCGCCCGAAGATGCCCTCAAGAAAGTCCTTGAGGTCCATGTACGCATCGAACGATTTTTTGTCGAACCGGACGACAAAGTCCAGATCGCTTCGATCCGTCGCTTCACCGCGCGCGCACGAACCAAAGAGGCCGAGGCTCCTTACCCCGTAACCCCGGAGCGTGTTCCGGTGCGCCCCAAGCGTTCCCAAAATGGTTTCTCCATCTAAAAGCATCGTAGATTGCCTTTCGTTACCGCCCGTAAAAGGCCAGGATGGTTTGGATGACGTATTGGATTTGTGCGTCGTCGATCTCTGCGTTCATTGGAAGCGAGCAGACCTCTCGGCTGATCGCTTCCGTTTCGGGAAAACCCCGGTCGGCGAGTTTCAGCGCCGCGTGCCGGTAATACGGCTTTCTAAACTGCGTGAGCACTTCGACGCCGTGCGCCTTCAAATGCTCGGAGAAGGCGTCGCCCTGTTTTGCGCGCACCGTGTAGTTTTGATACACGTCGTCATAGCGGGGGTCGTCGTAATGCGGCAGTGTGAGGTCGGGCAGATTGCAGAGCGCCGTGCGATACCGCAGGGCGATTTCCTTCCGTCGCGCAATCCAGTCGGGCAAGTGGCGCAGCTTCACATCCAAAAAGGCGGCCTGCAAATTATCCAGCAGGCAGGTGAAGCCGTGGCCGTGATATTCGCCCGTCTGCCGATCTTCGCCGTTGTAACGCATCCGCTGGGCAAATTGTGCGACATCCAGATCGTTCGTCGTGATCGCCCCGCCGTCGCCGTAGCCGCCCAGCATCTTAAAGGGATAAAAACTCCAGCAGCCCGCCATCCCCCACGATCCGGCCCTCTTGCCGTCGAGGCGTGCGCCGAGACTTTGACAGGCATCTTCCACGACCACAAGGTGACGGCGCGCCGCGATCTCCATAATATGCGACATGTCGGCCATGTGGCCGCTCAAATGCACCGGCAGGAGGGCCCGCGTCTTTGCCGTGATCGCCTTTTCAATCTGGCCGACGTCGATGTTGAAGTCGCCCGCGACGTCCACCAAAACGGGGGTGGCACCGACATGGACCACGGCGGAGGCCGTGGCCACGAAGGTGTGCGCGGGAACGATCACCTCGTCGCCCGGCCCGATGCCCGCAGCGCGCAGCGACAGGTGCAGCGCGTCGTAGCCGCTGTTGAGGCCGACGGCGTAGCGCGTGCCGACAAACCGCGCGAGGTTCTCCTCAAACGACTTCAGATGGCGCCGGTCGATCAACTCGCCGTTTTCCATCACGTCGAAGTAGGCGGCATCCATCTCCGCCTTCAGGTTCCGGTAGCCGCGCTTCGGATCGGCAAACGGGATGTGCGGATTCACTTTCATGACTCTTTCACGGCAAAGCCGATGTAGGGATCGAAATCCAGCCGCTCGATTCGCAGATGTCCCGCGCCGATTTTCTCCAGCATCGCAAGCGTCTCACCCGGCCAGAGCGGATTGTCCAGTTCGTCGAAGGCGATGATTCCCCCCTTGGGGATGCGGGGATAGAGGTGCTCAATGGCCGCCGCCGTCGGCTCATACAAATCAAAGTCCAAAAAGAGCAGGCTGATGATGACGTGTCCGTGCGTCTTGATGAATTCGGGAATCGTCTTGACGGCGTCGCCCTTCACCAGATGCACTTTGTCGATATGACCCAGGAAGCGGTCGGAGTCGTAGATGGCGATCAGTTCCAAAAGTTCGGCGTGGCTGTCGGCATAGAGATCGCCCGCCTGGGTCGATCGGAGGGCACCTTGATCTTTGCCGCTGACCGACGGAAACCCCTCAAATGAATCAAATCCATAAATGCGGCGCGTGAGGTGGGTGGGCTCTAGGATGGCGCTTAACTTTGCCCAGGCCATCAACCCTCCCCCCCGAAAAACACCGCATTCGACGATGGATCCTTTCACGGGCAGAATCCGTTTGAAAATTTCATACTGCGCCAGAAAGCGGGTGAGGTTCTGCCGCCGGACATACTTGGGGAAGGCCTCCATTTTCTTTTCCCATACGTCTGGGTTCCGCTCAAAACAAGCGGCATTTTTGCGCCCCACCTGTCGCTCTGCGGGCGTCTGCGACCCCCCTTCCGGCGCTATTTCGTTTCGCATCACGCTTCCCCCACCTCTTGCGTGTTCCGGCCGCTTTCGGTATGAATGATGCGCGCCTGCCAAAGCGTGCGCACCGTTTGATAGAGAATCTTCAGATCGACCCAAAAGCTCCGCTGCCGGAGGTACTTTAACTGGAGGCGCATCTTCTCCGGATGAATCAGCATCATATAAGCGGCATCGGGATCGGTGATCCCCGACTGTCGAATCAACTCTTCCTCGTTGTGAAAACGGATCGACGCCCAATCGGTGATGCCGGGGCGAAGCCCCAGCACGGCCCTTTCTTCCGGACGGTATCGTTCCACCGCCCAGGCCACCTGGGGCCGTGGGCCAACCAGGCTCATCTCTCCCACCACGATATTGATGAGTTGTGGAATCTCGTCCAACTTATATTTTCGGAGGGTTCGGCCCACGCGGGTGAGCCGCGCATCATCGGATGACGTGGTCGTACCGCCCCGACGTTCGGCATCGGGGATCATACTGCGAAACTTATAAATATGAAACGGCTTTCCGCCGCGTCCGATCCGTGCGCCCCGATAAAAAATCGGCCCCGGGGAGTCGATCCGCACCAGGAGCGCCAGCAGCGCCAGCAGCGGAGAGAGAAGGATCAGCCCCACTGCCGCCACGATCACATCAAAGAGCCGCTTCCTCATCCTGCCGCCTTGTGCAATTCAAAGGTGAACATCCAGGACATCCTCCGGATAAACGGCGCGTGCAAGACCGCCGCATCCATCGCGTCAAAGAGCGACAGCGCGGCGGGCATCCAGGCCCCCAGAATGCTGAACAGATGCCAGTGGCGGATATTTTTCACCTGGAAGAACCGCGAGGCAAACACCAGGTCTTTGTAGGAAAGAATATGGGCCGTTTCCCACACGGTGCGCATGGCGGGCGTCCGGGCACGGTAGAGTTTAATCAGCGGATTGTCATCGAGCGCTTCCACCGCCAGGATGACGCCGCCGGGTTTTAGAATCCGCCGCAATTCATAAAAGGCGTAGCTGAGATCAAGGTGGTGCAACATGCCGGAGCAGAGCACGGCGTCAACGCATTGATCCGGCAGCCCCGTCTGCTCGCAGTCGCCCTGAACAAAGCGGGTGTTTTCGGCAAGTCCCTGCACCTGGGCCGCTTCGGCCGCGTTGCAAACGGAGACGTCGCTAATGTCGAGGCCAATGGAAAGCGCCGCGCCCGCGCGAGCCGCTTTGAGGGCATTGATGCCGTTGCCGCAGGCGTAGTCCAAAAAAATCTTCCCGCGCGCCTGTTCGGCAATCCAGCCATCCACATAGGCCGAGGATTGCGCCACGGTGCGGTAGAACTTCTTGTTGCCGTAAAACTGTTCATAGGTGTCCTGCGGCAGGGCATCCATCCGCGACGGATCCCGATTTTGGTTGTGAAATTCCATCTCCGCTTTTTTGCGCGCAGAAAGCCCCGAAAGCCATTCCGCGTTGGTTTTTTTGCCCGGGTGTTCCAATACGTCCAGCAATGCCTGTCTCGTCATGACCGTCTCCATATTCCCTCCTCATTCATGGGATTCTTGCCGCAGCGTCGCGGCGCAGTAGATGACCTTGTGCCTGAGGTCCGCCTGGTCCACCGGAAGCGGTGTCGGTGTGATATACGGCGGCATCCGCGCGCCCAGTTCCGCAGGCATCGGCGCGAGCCGTCCAAAAAGCAACCGCTTCAAAAACTGTTTGCCATCCGCCGTTTCGGGCATCAGGCCCAGCGTCACGGCCAGTTTTTTGAGCGGCCGCGTGGCGCGCTGACGCCACGGTAGCGCATCGGTGGGCAGATACCCAAAACAGGAGGTCGAAAACCCCCCTTGGGCAAACAGGTCGTGCAGTTCCACAACGCCGTAATATCGGTGGCTGTGAGGGCTGGGATTAAAATCGAACAAATCCTTGTTGGCCGTGGCGATGAGGACCTGTCCCCCCGGCCGCAGCGCACGGCGGCACGCCGCAACAAACCGCGTGGCCGACGGCAGATAATAGATCGCCTCGAACAGAATAATCACGTCGATGGAGCGGTCGGCGCACGGGAGCGCCTGTGCGTCAAAGCGGGCCAAAGGAATCCGTCCATTGTAATGGGCTTTGGCCTTCGCCAGAATTTTTTCGGAATAATCCCCCGCCCACAGGCTTTGAGCGCGCGCCGCGAGAGACCCCAGCCCCGGCCCCGTGCCGCAGGCCGCCTCCAGCACATCCTTGCCCGCGCAATATCCGCCCGCCCAAGTGTAACGATGCCAAAGCCGCGCGATCTGCTCTTGCGTCACGCGGTCTCCGGCCATCTCGGTGATGGCCAGATAATCGGTCATGCCGCCCGCCTTTCGTGGCCCTCCGCGCAGACCCGCTCCAGATGGCGGATGATCTCCGCGTTGATTTTTTCCGCTGTGTAGTGACCCGTAAAGAGGGAGGCCGCATTGCGACCCATCTGGTTGCTCAACGACGCATTGTCCAAGAGCGTCAACAACGCCTTAAGGAAACTGTCCGTATCGCCTGGCGTATAGGTGAGACCGCACTCGTGCGTCGAAAGCAGCGCCTCTGTCTCGCCGCTCAAAGCAGACAGGACGGGCAGCCCCGCGCCGAGGTATTCAAACAATTTGTTCGGCAATCCCTGCGGCGCACCCGCTGCGTAAGCCATCAGCCCCACACGCGACACGCGCATGAGCCAGGCGATTTGATGGCTGTCCATCCATCCCGTAAACACCACATTGTTCATCCCCTCGGCAAGACGTCGATACGCCAGACCGTTGCCGCCCTCTCCGCTGAACACAAACTGAATATCGTTCTGGCCCTGTTGCCCCAGACGGCGCGCGGCCTGAATCAGCGGGATGAGGTCATAGGTGGTTCCGAGGCTCCCCACAAACCAGGCGATTTTCTTTTCAGGATTCACTCCGACGTCCCGCAACGACATTTCGGCGGCGGTGAGATCCCCTGCCGTCACATGCGGTTTTTTATACCCGATTGCGAACACGCGATCGTGTTCGCCAGCGGGGCGGCCCGCATAAGAAAGTCCCCATCGTAAATACCGTTCCGAAACACCGACCACCGCCGTGCAGGTTTTAAACGCCTCCCGTGTTGCCTTCACAAGGGGAGCGAGGGCCAGCCCCTTCATCCATCGGCCCCATCCTTCCGTTGGGCCTGGAAAAATGTCAGGCCATAAGTCGCGCACATCCAACACCACCGGAATACCGCAGACTCGACCATAGCGTGTCGCCGCCCTGCTGAGTCCAATCGTGGGAAAGGAGCAGAGCATCACGTCCGGTTTCGGCTCCCGATAGGCCCACTTCGACCAGGCACGCGCAACGCCATAGTGGTTGGCGAGCCGCAGGAAAGAGATGTTCTTCGCGTAGGCGACCGCGTGCAGCAGGTTGAGTTGGTAGCGGCTTCCCACCGCGATGGACGTGTCCGCGCAAAACCGCTGCCTTTTCCGCACATGATCGAACGTGGAAGACCACCAGACCACCTCATGGCCGACTGCGGCAAGCGCTTCGGCCAACATCCCCGTGCGCAGCAGCCGCTCTTGCGGGCCGTCCGTCGGCAGCGGCTCTCCAATGGTGATGAGCCAGACGCGCATTGTTTCCTTCCCCGTGGATCGCTTCCAGTCGATGGCGCTACGCGCTAAAATAGGTATCGGCGCAATGGGCAGTGGAGGCCGCCACATAAGCGGCCATCGACCTGGTTCTCTTGATGCCGGTCGTTATATGTTCCTGATGGATGATCTTTAATTCCGGTGCATAGTGGATGGTCATCCCCAGCGTCCGCGCCGTCTCGGCCACAAAAACCTCCTCCCCAAACAGAAAACAGGGATGGTTCAGCGTCCCACCAGCCTCAAAATAGCGTCCGCGAAAGAGAATACACGCGCCGTGTGGGGCATAAATCAGGCGTCCGTCCGCCTCATTCCAGATTGCCCGCACCGCTCCGGCGCATTGCGCCTTGAATCGCGATCCGAACTCGTAAAGCGCGAGACGACCCGGGGTCTGGGTCGCCAATTTAATCCACCGCATCCGCATTGCACTGGGCCGGTGTGTCATGTAGGGGTTTTGTTCCCGTCCGTTCAACGCGGAGCGGATGGACGGCGCCACCACACCGACGTCGTCTGAAAGCCGCAACGCGCGCAGGGCCTCCCAAAAGTGCGCATCACCGAATTGAAGGTCAACATTGGACACGATCACCCACTCCGGCAGGGGTTCGTCCTTCAAAAGGCAATCCAGGCCAAAGCGCGCCGCGCCAAAATAGCCGAGATTTTTTGGAGTGGGCAGCCACCGAACGCTCTCCGATTTCTTTTTCAAGCGCGCCCCGAAATCATCTTCCGCACTGCGGGGGGTATTGTCCACCACCACAACCGGAACCGCCCCGGACGCAGGTTGCCGAAGCACGGCATCCACCCATTGCAGGGTTTCGACGTCTGAACCATAATTGACGCAGATCCAAACGGCGTTCATACGGATACGCCTCTGCGAGGGCGTATCCCGCTTCGCCACAAGCATATTCCCCAAAAATACGCAATCAAGAGCAGCCAGGCAAAAAGAATGCTGTTGTAATTAAAAATGCTCGTGATGAAGTCGCCGGTAAACGCATAGAAGCCAATGAGAATGGGCATCCAGACCAAGTGGCCTTGTCCCGTCCGATGATGGGCGTGTCCGGCAACCCCGCCGATCAAAAACAGGAACACCAGGGCGCCGGGGGACGTAAAGTCCTGAATCAGCCCGCGAAAAACCGTATGGATATTGGTCAACCCCCCCGATTCTACTTCCCAAATGTCGAGATACAATCCCCCCTCGCGCGTTGAGAGGCCCAGCAGGTCAAAAAGCCCCGCCAGAGAATATCGGCCCCAGGTGGGAAGCGCGACATCCCATGAGGTTTCAAACCACCGCGAAAAGACCGAAACATGACCAAAGAATGCGGCGCGAAGGCCGGGGGATGTGATCCGGCTCCATAGGGCATCCATGCCGGGCGCCTCCCCCTCCCGGATGGCCTGCCCCATGCCAAAGAGCACGATGCCTAAAAGACCGCTTCCCAGGAAAGCCGCCGCAGTTTTTGATGTCAGGGGCTGGCGTTCTTCCTGCCGCATCCACACCCGAACGGCCAGCCATCCCGCAACCCATAAGATGCCAGCTAAAATAAAGGCGGCGCGGGTGGTGTATAGCACAAAAATAAAGAGCGCGGGCAAGAGGGATCCCAGCGAAAGGAGTCCGTCCCATCGGAATCTCTGGCGAGATCGATGGACCGGAAAGAGTATTCCACCCAGCATCGGACTGAGATAAACCCCAATCAGTAGAATCCGGCTGACCCAGGGGGAAGAGACGTCCTGGGTATAGCGTTCGACGGACAGCGTATGCGCCATTTCCAGATAGGCATCTCCGGAAATCAGCAAAGTCACGGAATGCCCGGAGGCCGAAAGATCAATGATGGGGGAGAGGATGCCGCAGAGGATTGAAACAAGCAGGATGGATCGCAGATAGGGCAGGGTCAGAAGGCGATCTTTCTCCGGGGTGGGACAAGGCGCCCCCTGGTTTTTCTGAATGGGGCGGGAGACCACCGCATCTCCCGCGCAGACGGCCAGGACACACAGCACGATCCCCCAGAGACCCAGCGGAAGGACGGGGTAGTCCGGCGCCAGCACAAGGGGCAGGAGCAGATAGACGGACCAGACCAGGGCGTAAAAAGGCCCGGCTGCAAGCCAGCTTTGACCACACACCCGCAGCAGAAGCGCCAGAAGGCACAACGTGAGGGCTGGGGGCCACACGGCCAGATTGGACGACGGGGAAACCAATTCGCTCCCTTTGATCTTGTGCGGTTATTCCCGGCCCGCATCGGTGGGCAGGAACCGGCGCGCCGTGATAAAAAGCAGGGCCGCATCGGCGCTCACGCGCACCCCCCACGCGACGGCCGTCCCCTCAATGCCATAGGCGCGGGTCAACCCCCAGGCGAGCACGGCATAAAGAGGAAGTTCCACCAGGTGCAACTTTGCCGTGATGTCCGGGCGACCGATTCCCTGCAGAAAGGCCAGCGGAATCTGGGCCAGGCCATTGACGAAGCGGCCCAGGGCCAGCCACTGCAACACCCGCGTCCCCCGATCTGAAAACGCGGCGCCGACCCACCACCGCAGTCCCACCTCCGCTCCCGCCACCACGATCAACGTCAGCGGAAGCAGCGCCAGCGCAGTATACCGAACGCCTTGCCAGAAAAGATGGCGGGTTCGGTCGGGGTCTGTTTTGTAATGAGACGAGAAGGCGGGGAACAAAAGGACAACCAGCGCGCCGGGAATCGCCCCCATGTGGGCCACCATGTCATACGGCACCGTGTAGTAGGCTACGGCCGTCATCGAAACCAGCGCGCCGATCAAAAAGCGGTCCAGATAGACCATCAGGGGCGAGAGGAGGTTGGAGACCGTCATCCATCCGCCCAAACGCAGAAGCGGCAGCAGGCGGCCGCCACTCCCCCCACCCTGCCCACCCCCCCAACGCGGTGGGGCCACAACCCGCACGCAGAGGAACAGGTGAGCGGCCCCATCCAGACCGCGCGTTAGCGCCAGCACGGCCACGATCGGGAGAAGCCGTGTGGAAAAAGGGAGCACCCACATCGGCCCCAAAAAGATGAGCAGGCCCGTGATGATGCGCAGGGTGTTGGTCTCGCGAAAGCGCGCATGGGCCTCCAACACGCCACGCAGGGCGGCGGCGCTCATTACGATGGGGATGCAAACCGCCAGAAGCCGGAGGCTTTGAAGGGTTTCCACCCGCAGGACGTCTGGAACTTTGAGTGCCCGATAGACCAGCCACGGTGCAACAAGGCCCAGCAGCAGGGCGGCCACACATCCCAATCCAAACGTCCATCCAATCGTCGTCCAGACCAGACGGGGAATTTCACGCGCGTCGTTTTGGCCCCGCCTTTCGGCGACCACCTGGGCCAGCGCCCGCCCCATGCCGAAATCAAACAGATTGAAATAGCCGACCAGCGTCCAGGCCAGGGCCAGAATGCCGAAACGATCCGTGCCCAACGTCCGAATCAGCACGGGAATCGTAAAGACGGCCGCCAGGATCGGCGCGCCCTGGCCCGCCAGGCTCCACGAAAGATTTTTGCCAAAGTCGCGCACCCTCAAACCCGACAGCGGCGGCATCAAAGGATCAACGTGATGGTTTGTGGGATCATCTGCCGAAAGACGCATTTAATTCGAACGCACGGGGTTTTCGGAATCCCTCGACCGCACGTATTCCACCAAGCATGAGGCTAGGATGCTCAAAAATGCAGCGGCCAGCGCCGCCGTCAGCACTATCAGGATGCGTCGGGGAGAAGAGCGCTCTTCCGCCGGACGGGCCGCATCCAGCACCCGCACCGAGACGCTGTCCTTCGCCTCCTGAATGCGGGCCTGTTCATATTGATGCACCAGGAATTCGGACAAGGTTTCCTGCGTCTTCAAATCGCGTAACAGGCGAGCATATTGGATGGAGAGGTCCGGAAGATTCACGGTGGGAATGTAAACACTTTTAGGCGCCTTTTGATTCTCTTCCATCCTTTGGATGGTTCTTTTTAATTCCCCGATCTGTGCCCCTAGAATCTCCACTTGCGGGTGATTCGGCGTGGCATAGGAAAGCAGCGCCGTTCGCTCCACCTCTTTGGCCATCACCTCCCCCTTCACCCTCCCGATGACGTCAATAATGGCCGTGGACTGTTCGCCCAGTTGCACGGCGCGGTGTTGATTCTGAAAACGCTTCACCTCTTCTTCGATACCGACAATCTGCTGTTGGGTTTCCATAAGCCGTTTTTCCACAAAGACACGGACGCGGCCGGAGGCGGTCGTCACAATTTTTTTATTCATGGCATTGAGCGCGTCAATAAAGGCGTTGGCAATGTCCGCCGCCCGCCTGGGGTCGGTGTCTTCCACCGTAATGTAAACAATATCGTCCTTTGTTTTTTGGATCCGAACCCGTTTTTTGAATCGCTTGATAACCTGCCACGGGGTCGAAACGCCGAACGCCCGCACCAGTTCCAGTCGCGTGACGACCGCCTCTTGAACGGTCCGGCTGTTGAGTATGCCGACCCACAGATCGGACGAGGACTTCCCCCCAACCAGGCCGCCCGTGGTGGAGCCGCTCTCTGCATAGATCTGGGACGGATTGGTGAAGATGGCGCCAAAGGAGGACTCCTGGATGGGTGGCAGGATGCTGGCCGTCGATTCGTACCGCGCGGGGATCAGAAAACTGACAATCAGGGCGACGATCAGGGCAATGCCAACCGTCCGTCCGATCCACCGCTTCCGGTGAACCAGCGCCCGAAAATAGTCCGGCGACTCGTTCATGGCAGGCAGGGCAGGCATGGCACAGGACTCCTAGAACAGCGCGATTGCGACGCCGGTGGCGACAGCGATCTGATAGAGGATTTGGGTGATGTCCCGCGTGTTGCGCAGCCAGGCGATCCGATCCACATCTTCGGGCACCACGATGGTGTCGCCCGGATCAAGCGTGGACGACTTAAACCCACGGAAAAAACCCGCATGGTTCCGCTTAGAGACCGCCGTGCCGTCCACCTTGAGCACATACAGATCGTCCTTCTCGGCATCTTCGGCCATCCCGCCGGCCAGCGACACATAGTCCCCCACGGTCGCCGCAGGCTCGTAGAGGAAGGCCGTCTGGTTGTAGACCGCGCCGATCACCTGCACCTGCTGCGGCGTCTCCGGAATGGTCAGCACGTCCCCTGTTTCCAGCGTGATGTCGGACGGCGAACCTTTGAATTTCGCAAGGTCAGCCAGGCGCAGGCTGATACGCCCGCGGGCCGGGGCCGCGCGCATTTTGGCCAGCAGTGTCAGTTTTTGATCGGTCACCACCTTCTGAAGCGGGGCCGATACCGGATCCAGCACCCCCTGAATCACCGAAAGCGAGTCGGACAGAAGCTCCTGCTCAAAGCGATCCACGGCGTCGTTGAGGTGCCGCTGCTGAATGGCCTTCACCGATTCTCGCGTGAAGACCGCCCCCTTCAGATACGCCTTGTCGGTGTAGCCCCCCGCCCGTTCGATCAACGACGAGAGGGTCTCCCCTTTGTGGGAGGTGTACGCGCCGGGGAATTTCACCTCGCCCCGAATTTCGACCGTCCGGTACAAGTCCCATTCCGGCACGGTTCGGACAAAAAGATAGTCGTCCTCCTGAAGCAACATGTCCAAAGCACCCGAAAGCGCGGCCTGGGGATCGACACGGATTTTCTCGACTTTGGGGCCGGTGGGCGCGGGGGTGATGCGCGTCAACTCGGCTTCGGTGAGATGGGCATAGCGTTTGAAACCGCCGGCCAGCTCCAGCAGATCGGACAGTTGCATCCGGGGCCGAAACTCGTAGGCCCCAGGACGGTTGACGGCACCGGTGATCCGCACCTGCTGTCGATCCAGCAGATCGCTGCGTTTGAAGACGACCACCACATCGTGCGGGCGCAGCGGCAGATTCTCGGCAACATCGCCCGAAAGCAGTTTGCCAGGATGAAAGGAGAGATATTCCTTGTGGTAATCGGGCGGTACCAACCGCTCAATCAGCCCAAACTCCAAAAAGGCGTCCGGCCAGAAATCGTCCGACGTCTTGATGAGGTCGTAAAGACGCAGCGATTCCTTCCACTCATACGTCCCCGGACGAACAAAATGCCCGCGCAACTCGACCGCGTTGATGATCGACGGGGTGACGGAGAAGACCCGGATCGCGTCGCCATCCTGAATGGAAATGTTCTCCGGCTCGGCCATCTCCCGAAAATTCAGATCAAGGATCACCTTGGCCTTATTCTCAAAGACCCGTTCGACCTGAACCCGTTGTGAATAGGCCGTGGCGTTGATCCCGCCCGCCATCTCCACCGCATCCTGCAAATAAAACGGCGCGGCAAACTCATAGATCGCGGGCACCTTGATCTCCCCCGCGACCGTCACGCGCGGACCGACCGGCGGGATGAAGATCACATCCTCCGGCATCAGGCGAATGTCGTTCGTCTTCTCGCCCCGCAGCAGAAAATCGTACAAGTCAAAATGGACAATCGTCCGCCCGTTGCGTTTGACCTGGATGTCGCGCATCGTGCCAGATGCGGCAGGCCCTCCCGCCGCAAAGAGGCCGTTAATGAGCGTGGAAAACGACGAGAGGGTGTAGCTGCCGGGGCTTGCGGCCTGGCCCACGATAAAGACCTTGATGGTACGCAGCCGCCCCATCCCGACGTTCATCTTCACCTCGAACGGTTTGTAATAGCGGGCGAATTCGCGCTCCAGATGCGCCTTCCCTTCGGCGAAGGTCAGCCCCGAAAGATAGAGGCCGCCCACTGGCGGCAGGACAATCTTGCCGTCGCGGTCAATCGTCACCGCATGGTCGGCAGTGACCTTCCCCCACAGATGAATGCGGATTTCGTCTCCTGGACCCAGCAGATAATCCGGCCCGACCGGCAGGGTGTCGGCCGGGGCAAACGTGGTCGGCGACTGCGCAAACAGGTTGTAGCCGAACAATTTCAGAGGGGCATCCACACCCGATGCGGCCTGCCCGACATAGGTTTCAAAGGCTGACTTTGGCGGCGGCGCAGGCGTGGGGGGTGGTGGCGGGGGCGCAACCGATGTTCCGACGCCGCCCAACGAAATCGTGCCGGTGATGGCGATGGCCGGGGACGACACCATCGGGTGTGGCGGGAGTGGCGGGGGTGGGGGCGGCGGGGGTGGAATCAGTGGCTGCTCCGGCAGCAAAAGATGTTCCTTGGCCCGCTGAATCTGCTCATGCGTGACTTCGGCGGGCGGCGCGGACGGGATCGGGGGTGCTTCGGGTTGCGGAACGGCTGCGGTCGGCGGCGCGGCCTTTTTGGGATGGGCGAAGGCGGAGGGGGTATGCCACCCCAGCGCCAGGACTAAAACGAAGATCGCGCGGCAGAGGCACATCGCCGGCAGACGACGGGATCGGGCGTTCGCCTCTTTTCGCATCGGTCGGAGGCTCTCCTTAAAACAAGTGCTGGGGGGGCTCCCAAAAAAGCAGACACTCATGCTAATGCTTATTTTCATAACCTCCCCTTGCCCCTCCTTGTAAAGGAGGGGATTCCTCCCCTTTATAAGGGGAGGTTAGGTGGGGTAGAATGTATCGCTAAATTTTGCAGCTTTACACTAATATGGGCCATTTCAAATAGCAAGAATCCGTCTTTGGTGTGCGCGTGGGCAGGTTTCAAGCCTCTCCCTGCGGCCTGGATGGGTGATGTTGATACACTTCGTGGGAGGAATCAGATGTCTCTTTTATGGTCGTTTGAGGCGGTTTCGGCATGGCGCGGCGCGCCACAAAAAGCGGTGCAGTATTGGGCGTCGGAATGGTTAGAGCGGTTTTATCCCGACCGCGCCGCGCCCATTCCCGATCAGGCCGCGCCTGTCATCGCGCATCCGTTGTCGGACACCGGGAGCGACAGGGTCTGCGTTGCGGATGAGGCGTGGCAGGATTCTTTCCTGTCGGAGCGAGAGGATCTTCCAGAAGAGGATGCCGGGCCAGAAGACGAGGACTGGCGGGAAGATACGGCCGGGCCAGACCCGATCGTCGGCCCACCCCAATGGGCGTCCAATGTCGTATCCGCGGCCTTCATCGCGCGCTGCATTGATCTCCTCACGGTCAGGGGTCATCCGGCGCGGAGGCGCATCGTTTCACTCTTGGGGGACCTGCGAATCGCCGACGCCGCGCCTGCGTTGGTCGATCTTTTTCTGGAGGATGCAGACGACGAAAGCGATGACGCCGTTTACGAAGCGGTGGAGACGGCCGTCCGCCACATCGGCGCGCCGATGTGGCCGGAAGTCCAACGGGTACTCAATGAGGGAACACCGAACCAAATCCAACGCGCTCTTGTTCTGACGGCGGAACTCCCCTATCCCGACGTGGCCGCCTTCCTGACGCGCGAGTTCACACGCCTTTACGACATGGATGCAGAGTTCTTTTTATATGTCATTCAGAGTCTGGCGGCCGCCGAATTTATCCCCCCCCTTCACGCCCTGCTCAAGGAGGGCGAATATGAAGAAGAGGTCTATGCCCTCTTGTGCCGCCTTCATGGCGTGGAGGACCCGCGCCTGCCCGAGATGGAGAGGCAGGTGGAGGAACGCATGGAGGCGGCACGGGTTCTCGCCCGGCAGCTTTTGGAGCATGACGGCCCCATGCCTGCGCTGGAGGAGATCCCCCTTCACCTGCGATGCCGAAAGTGCGGATGGGCGCGGCGCTATCCCGTGCGTGAGGCCATGATTGACCCGGAAGATCGGGAGATTGAAAACCTCCTGATTCGGGATGAACTCGTCTGCAAGGAATGCGGCGCGGCCAATCAGATGGACATCACGCCGAAAGGCCGCAAACAGGTGATATTCCAGTTGAACTTCATGATGAAGAACAACCATGACCGTACTGACGGTCCCATTCAGGTTACCCAGACGCTGGCGGACGGGCGTCCCATGTCGCTCTCTGCGGCATTGAAACACTATCAAGATGAGGTCGCCCTGCACCCGGAGCACCCCGACCTGCGCGTGGGCTACGGAAATCTCCTGGCGTTTATGAAGCGTTCTGATGAAGCCCTCTTGCAGTTTCAAGCGGCGGTGGAGATGGACCCACTTGCCCTGGAGGCCGTCTCCGCGCTGGCCAAAACCCATGAAGAGATGGGGGAGACGCATCTGGCGGCAGCAGGCTATGAAAGGTGCCTGACGCAGTTTAATCGCGGCCATTTCTACAGAATGAAGGACACGAAGAAGGAACAATTCAAGGAATATCTGGAGTGGCGCGTTTGGGAGTTGCGGCAGGAATTGGGGATGGAAACAGATGACCCTGCGGCCCACACCGTTTCTGCCGGGCCGAAGGTGGGGCGTAATGATCCTTGCCCATGTGGCAGCGGGAAAAAATACAAGAAGTGCTGCCTGAATGCGTCCGGGTCGGTGTCGATGCCAAAGCCGCCCCCACCGGAGACGATGCAAACAGAGGACGAGCAACGGCTCCTGCGAAAATTGATTGCCTTCGCCACGGGGCCGCAACATCAGTGGGAAGCAAAGAAGGCCGTTCGGCTGTATTTCAATACGACTGGGGGGGCTGACGAGGCATGGAAAGAGGAGGAAGGGAAGTGCCTCGAATGGTTCATCTACGACTATCGTCTGCAGAGCGGACGGACGCCTGCCGAGGCGTTTTCCAAAGCAGAAGGCGGCCGACTGCCCACCGGAGAGCGCCAAATTTTACAAGACAGCCTCGGCCCCGCCCTCAGTCTCTATGAAGTGCTGGACGTCCACCCAGAGATGGCCGAGATTCACATTCTGGACTTGGTCACCGAAGAAACCTTGCGGGTGTACGATGTCTCTGGCTCAAAACATTTTGTGAAGTGGGACCTCCTGTGCGTCCGCGTGGTTCCCATCAAGGGTCGGTTAAGGTTTTCGGGGTTTAGCACGGTCTTCCCTCCGTCCAGTCGGGACGCGCTTCTTGACTACTTCACGTCGGCCTTTCACACCTATCGTGAAGAACAGGGGGAGACAGACTGGAAGGGATTCATGAAGGCGCGGGGCTACCTCGTGCAGCATTATCTCCAGGCCTGCGCAAGCGCCCAAGCCAACAGGCCGGAAGCCGAGCGGCGCGTGCAGACGCAGGAGGGACATGAGATGGTGCCCTGTGTCGCGCATTACGACCTCCTGAATGACCGTCGGGTGCTCGCTCGCCTTCGGGACGAATACGACTTCATCCTGGAGGACGAAGAGAACCACAAAACGACATTCCAATGGCTTGCGCGGGGGGCGTCCAAATCGGCGGTGCCGGAGGAGAAATCCACGGGTGAGGAAAAGGGACTGCGGGTCATGTCCTCCGTGTTTCCCACGCCCCTTTCGGAGGGGGTGGTGGTGTTGGGCACAGGGACCCTCACCGAAAAACGCCTGACGCTGGAGGTGATGTCCAGGGAGCGCCTGGCCGCCGGAAAATCGCGGCTGGCCGATCTGCTTAGGGAGGCCATCCGGCACCGGGTGGACACGTTCGAATCGATGGATTCGATGATGGAGCGAGGGGAGAAGAGGGCCTCTCGCACCCAAGCGCCGAGTGCGCCCGTGCCGCTTTCTCCGGAGATGGCTACCATCATCCGGCGCATGGCGGCCCAGTATTCCGAAAACTGGGTGACCAGCCCGATTCCGATGTTTGGCGGAAAGACGCCGAAGGAGATGGTGCAATCCTCCGAAGGGCGCGCCCAAGTGGTGCAATTCCTCAAAGAGGTGGAAAACAGGGAGGAACGCCGCCAGCAGAAAGGGGAGGGTTTTTCGATGGACGCAAGCCTCATCCGCACCCGCCTGGGCCTCACAAGCGATGCCCCTCCGCAGGATGAGGTTTTGGATTGAACGTCATTCTGGAATGCTCCCGCCGGGAATGACGATATTCTTTCACTGGAATGATGGAGCAGAACGCACTTCACCCCGCGTATTTTTGGAGGAAGACTGATGTGGAAGACAATGTGGAAGATCAACCGATCCCTTTTAATGTACTGGGTTCTGGTGGCGCTGGCCATCCAGCCCAACGGTGCGCATGCGGTGGAAGAGGACGCGACGGCGATCACCATTTACAGCTCGGCCCAGCCGGGCGCAATTTCTCCAAACCTGTATCGTCCGCTTCCCGGAGGACGTGTTTCGGAACAGGCCGTCCCCGGCTACGCGGTGGTGCGGCACGACCGCACGATCCATCTGGATCCCGGTTATTCCACACTCAAATTCACCGACGTGGCCGGGCGGATTGATCCTGCGACCGTCACGTTCACCTCGCTCACCGATCCTGCAACGCGGGTGCTTGAGCAGAACTTTCAGTTTGATCTGGTCAGCACGGACGCCGTGTTGTTGCGGTATATCGACAAGCCGATCACCGTCGAGCAGACGGTGGGCAATCAACGCATCCCCCTCACCGGCACCCTTCTTTCCGCAACGGATCGGCTGCTGCTTCAGGGCGAGGACGGCGTCCTCCACGCGATCAACAACTATGCAGCCCTCCATTTTCCCAAACTTCCCGGCGGCCTGATCACCCAACCGACGCTCGTTTGGAACCTCCACTCCCCGCGCGGGGGAGAGCACCGCTCCCGCGTCACATACCAAACGGACGGGGTCACCTGGTGGGCCGACTACAATCTGCTCCTGCATGAGGGGGCCGATGCCGAAAGCGGCACACTCGACCTTGCGGCCTGGGTCAGCATTCTAAACCAATCCGGCGCAACCTATTCCGATGCCCGGCTCAAGTTGGTCGCGGGCGACATCCATCGCGCCGAAGCGCCACAGTACGCCAGAAATAAGGAGATACGCGAGATGGCCGCCCTGGCGCAAGACGGAGGCGGCGGATTCGCAGAGAAGCCCTTCTTTGAATTTCATCTGTACACGCTGGGGCGGAAGACGACCCTTCCCAATAACTCCACCAAGCAGATCGAACTCTTTGAACAGGCACGTCACATCCCTGCCAAGAAAATTCTGCTTTATGACGGCCTGGCGCAAGGTCCCTCTTTTTATTCAACCCCGTTCATCGCCCGCGAGTTCGCGAGCGACATGAACAAGAAGGTGGATGCGTACCTGGAGTTTAAGAACGACGCGAAGTCGGGTCTGTGCATGCCGCTGCCCGCCGGACGCATTCGTGTTTCAAAGGTGGACTTCGCCGATGGCAGCCTGGAGTTAATCGGTGAGGACACGATAGACCACACGCCGAAGGGGGAGACGGTCCGCATTAAACTCGGCTCCGCGTTTGATGTGGTGGGCGAGCGCCGACAAACGGACTTTTCGATTGACACCTCTGCGCACTGGCTGGAAGAAGAGGTCGAGGTCAAACTACGCAACCACAAGGATCAGGACGTGACGGTGGTTGTAAAGGAAAATCTTTTTCGCTGGAGCATGTGGAAGGTTGTCGCAAAAACCCACGCATTTTCGAAGGAAGACGCCCGCACGATTCACTTCCCCGTCCGGGTTGCAAAGGGCAAAGAGACGACACTGCGGTATCGTGTCCGCTATACGTGGTGACGGGGGAGAAATGTTTCGGTATAATGACCGACTGTGATGAATCAGATTTGGGCCCCCTGGAGAATGGCGTATATCAAAGCTGAAAAACCGTCGGGCTGCATCCTCTGTCAAAAACCGGGGGAGAAAAAAGACCGGCGCAATCTGATCCTGAATCGCGGGGCGCACAGCTTTACCATGATGAACCTCTATCCCTACAACAACGGCCACCTGATGGTCTCGCCCTATCAACATGAAAATGCTCCGGAATCGCTTCCGGAAGAAGTCTGGGCCGACCTGATGGCGGGGGTGCGCGTGGCGATCCGGGTCCTCAAAAAAGCGTGCAACCCGGACGGCATGAACGTGGGACTGAACCTGGGCCGGGCTGCGGGGGCGGGCATTGACGACCATCTTCATTTTCATGTCGTGCCCCGTTGGAGCGGCGACACCAACTTTATGACGACGGTCTCCGAGGTGCGGGTCATCCCGGAGCGCCTTGAGGAAACCTACCGCCTGCTCAAGCCACTCTTCCGATAGGCGCGCGGGCCAGACGCAGGTCACGATGCTTCGCCACAGGTCACGATGCTCCGATTTATCCTCTTCCTGCTGCTCTTCTTTGTCCTCTCAATCTTCAGCTATTTCAACCAGGGTGAAACGGTCCGACTGACTTCGTTTGGGGGGATGCGCCTGCGTCCGGTGCCGGTCTATCTCCTGGTGGTGGGGGCATTTTTTGTGGGCGCGCTCTTTTCGGCGCTGTTGACGGCCGTCGGATGGACCAAAGCGCGGCGGACGGGGAGACGACACCAAAAACAGATCGAACGTCTGGAGCAGGAGTTGGACCATTGGCGCACCGACGCCATCAAAAAGTCGCCCCTTCCGGGCCTCCCCATCGGTCAGCCTTTCATGCGTGCGACCGGTGCGACCGGTACGGCCGGTGCGAAAGGAAATCTGGATGACGATCCCTTTGATGACGAATAGTCCCTGCAAACTTCAGCGCTTGTGAATGAGGCCCATGGACACGACACCTGCAACACCCTTGATGCGGCAATATCTGAAAATCAAAGCGGAGCATCCCGACGCCATTCTTTTCTTCCGCGTGGGAGATTTCTACGAGATGTTTTTTGAGGATGCCACGACCGCCTCCGGCATCCTTCAGATCGCATTGACCTCTCGCGATAAAAACAAGGATAACGCCGTTCCCCTCTGCGGCATTCCGCACCATGCCGCGTCAGGCTACATCCCCAAACTCCTGAATGCGGGCCATGCCGTGGCCCTCTGCGAACAGATGGAAGAGGCGGCAGCCGTCAAGGGAGGCGCCCCCCTCCGGCGGGAGGTGGTCCGTGTCATTACCCCCGGCACCATCATTGAAACAGAGTTGTTGTCTCCGAAAGAGCATCACTATATCGCCGCTCTGGCGTGGGATGCGCGGGAGGAGCAGGTCGGCCTGGCTTGGCTGGACCTCTCCACGGGCGATTTCAGGATGTCCCTGTCCACACAGGGGTGGGATGAGATCGAAAGCGAATGGGCCAGGATTAACCCCAGGGAGATGATCCTGCCGGAGGTACAATCTAGAGATTCGGTGCATCCGGCTGGAGATTCGGTGCGTCCGGCGGAACTTCGCCCCCGCCCTCCCAAAATGTCTGCGCAGGTGGCCTCCCTGGCGGAAGATCGCTCCGTCCGACTTGTGTCGCCCACATTTTTTGCGCCAGAGGCGGCCAAAGCGGCGCTGGTGGCGCACTTCAAAGTGCATACCGCAGACCCTTTCGGTGACGATGCGGATGCCGTGGCCGCAGGCGCCCTTCTGGGCTACGTACAATCCACGCATAAGGCGACGCTTAGCAACATTTCTGCGCTTCGCACCCATCCCCTCGGACAGTTTATGCGCCTCAGCGCCGCCACAGCGCGCCATCTGGCCCTCTTTCCGGTGTCCCGCGAGCGGGCGTCTGGCACCCTGCTGCATCTGCTGGATCGCACCCTCACTGCAATGGGGGGGCGTCTGCTGAAAGAGTGGATGCTGCATCCCCTGGTGGCCACAGACCCGATTATCCAGCGACAGGAGGCCGTCGCCGACCTCCATGACCATCTCGCTGCGCGCACGGCCCTGCGTCTTCATCTGCAAAAGATATCGGACATGGAGCGTCTCATTAGCCGCATCAGCCTGGGTGTTTCGCAGCCGCGCGACCTGATCGCGCTCTCTGGGGCACTCTCAATGCTCCCCCGCGTCGCACAATGCGCGACCGTTCTGAGCGCGCCGTTGATCCTGCAACTTTTGCAGTCGTGGGACAACCTGACGGAGATGACGGAGCAAATCGCCGCAGCACTGGTTCCCGATCCTCCCCCGTCACTGCGGGAGGGGGGAGTCATCCGCGATGGACACCTGGCCGAGTTGGATGCGCTGCGCCACTTCCAGAAAGAGGGCCGGATGCAGCTTTCGGAGATCGAACGAAACGAGCGGCAGCGCACCGGCATCGACTCACTGAAGGTGCGATACAATCAGCCTTTCGGCTATTACATTGAGGTGAGCGAGAGCCATCTTGCGAAAGTGCCACCCGACTACATCCGAAAGCAAACCCTCACGCACGCCGAGCGCTTTACGACAACGGCGCTTCGGGAGATGGAGGCGCGTCTGGTTGGCGCAGCATCTGCGGCGCTCTCCCTTGAAAAAGAGGCGTTTGATGCGCTTTGCAAAGCCCTGTCGCAACAGGTCCTGCGCGTTCAGGAGATGGCGCGGAGGATCGCTATTTTAGACCTTCTCGCAGCCCTGGCCGAGGTCGCGCATCAGCATCATTACGTCCGGCCCGTGGTCAACGAAAGTGGGGTGCTGCACATCATCGACGGTCGGCATCCGCAGCTTTCGCACATGCAGGAGGATTTTGTTCCGAACGACGCCTGGCTGCATCCCCCTGCCCGCGCCCTGATGATCCTGACAGGCCCCAACATGGCGGGAAAATCAACCTACATGCGACAGATCGCGCTGATTGTCCTGATGGCGCAAATGGGGAGCTTTGTGCCGGCGAAGTCGGCCACGATTGGCGTGGTCGATCAGATTTTAAGTCGGGTAGGGGCGGAGGATGACCTGACGCGCGGCATGAGCACCTTTATGGTTGAGATGGTCGAGATGTCGCAAATCCTGCGTCACGCAACGGCGCGGAGTCTGTTGCTCCTGGATGAGATCGGTCGCGGCACCAGTACCTATGATGGGATGAGCATCGCGCAGGCCATTGTGGAATATGTCCGCGCAATCGGCGCACGCACGTTGTTCGCCACCCATTATCATGAACTGACGCATCTTGAAAGCCTTCCGGGAGTCTGCAATGCCCATACGCTGGTGCAGGCAGATGATGACGAGATTGTTTTCTTGCGAAAAATCGTGGCCGGGGGAACGCAACGCAGCTTCGGCATTCACGTGGCGCGACTGGCTGGACTGCCTGCGGAAATCATTCAACGGGCGCGGCAGCTTCTGGACGCGCACGAGGAGGAGCCTTCGCCCCCACGCCAGATCCCCTCCGATGAGGAAGAAAATGGGGCGGCCCGCTCATTAGATGGTCGTGCCGCGCATCCGGTGGTGGTGGCGCTTCGTCAAATGGATCCCCTTCACCTGACGCCGCTTCAAGCCCTCCAGATCCTGACGCATCTGGTTTCGCAGGCGCGGGAAGATTCTCATATGGCATAGAACCCTAAACAAGGAGACCGGTATGGCGAATGTGACGATCCGAAACGGAAATGAAAAGATAACGGGGGAAGCGGCGGTGGGCCAGTATCTGAACGAACGGGGGTTCTGTTATCAGTATTGGGAGACCGACCGGCTTCAGGGCCGTTTAAAAACGGGGTACGATCTCTCCGCCGCCGAGCAGAAGGGTCTTCTCGAATTGTATGCGTCGGAAATCCATGCGTTAAAAACCGCACAGGGATACATCACCGAAGATATTGTGATGCTTTCTCCAGATACGCCGAACCTAGAGGCGATCTTGTCCAGGTTCGACCGAGAACATCACCATACCGATGATGAGGTCCGTTTTGTGGTGGATGGGGGCGGCATTTTCACCATTCGACAGGACGACCTGACCTTTGATGTGGAGGTCGGCGCGGGCGATCTGTTCGTGATTCCGGCCTATACCCGGCATGGGTTTATCCTCACGCCGGACCAGCAGATCAAGTGTATCCGCATTTTCAAGGACACCGCCGGCTGGGTGGCCCTCTACGACGAAGTCCAGTGATGCAGCAGCGTACCATTGCATCCACAACGGAGGATCAACTATACTGCGGTGCCTGTTTTATCGGGGAGAGGGTGATATACGGAAGGGTCGGTCGATTCGTTTTTTTACTCTGTTTAATCGTGTGGGGAGGGTGTATTCGTTCCTCGCCCGCACTGTTCCCCATCGTGAAGCCGAGTGTCTCCGGAGGGCTTCAGGTTTTCGTAAAACCGATTGTTACGACAGGCTTTGACTCCGAGGATGAGCAACGATGGGGGGTGGATTTTTCAGGTTACTACACCGCTTTTGCGATCCAGATTAGAAACAACACCGACCAGCGCATTTCCATCAATCCTGCCGCTTCTGAATTGACTGACAATTGGGAACAGGTCTATTCCCCCCTGGACGAGAAAGAAAGCATTGCGCATTATCAGGCGGAAAATCGCCATGCCCTGCGCACCTTCCTTCCGGGGTATCGGGTGCGTATGGACGATGATATCCAAAAAATTATCCTCAATCGGTTGGTTTCCGGCACCCTTGACCCCGGCGCGCAAATGGAAGGAATGCTCTACTTCAAAAAAATCAAAGCAAGACATTGTGAAAAGATGACCCTGACTCTGAAAGAAATTAGAATTTTAGAAACCGGCCAGACGAAGCGCATGTCCTTTCCCTTTTCCTGCGCCCGCTGACACCGTCCTTTGACACCGTCTTTGAACTCTGAAAACCGCCGCTGAGGACTTTGTGAATCCACTGTTAACATTATGGCTTTTGGTTGTAGCCAGCGCCATTGTGCTCGCAGGTATTTTCTATCTCGCCGAAAACTACTCCCACATCGTGGGCAACTTCTATGTCCTGCTGGGATTTTTCATCGGTGCCTACATCCTCTACGCACTGCTCTCCTGGATTTTCCGGAGACGCTCCAAGAAGACGCGCCACATTCAGCCTTGAAGTGCGCCCAATCCTCGCAAAAGGCTTGATTTGAGGAAAGGCGAAACGGTAGACTCACCCGTTGCGTGGGGGCGTGAAAAGGGATGGCCGCTCTGGAAATCCTGAAATATCCGGACACCCGTCTTTTGCAAAAAGCGGAGACGGTCGCCGACATCAATGGGGCGCTTCAGCGGCGCATTGATGAACTGATTGAGACCCTTTATGGGGCACCCGGACTGGGTCTGGCGGCCCCGCAGGTGGGGGCGTCGCTTCGCCTTTTTGTTTACGATCTCTCCGTCCGGGACAGAGACCGGAGCGAACGACTGGGGCCGGTTGTCGTTATCAATCCGGAAATGATTGAGATGGAAGGCGACGAGATGGCGGACGAGGGCTGTCTCTCCATTCCAGGCTATTTTGAGAAGGTGCGGCGTGCCCAAAGGGTCCAGATCGTCGGAGTCGACCGGGAGGGCCGGGCGCTTCGCCTGGAAGGGGAGGGCCTGGCGGCTAGGCTTTTCCAGCATGAGATCGACCATCTCAACGGTACGCTGATGATTGAGCGGCTCAGCAGTCTCAAACGGGGCATCTTCCTTCGGAAGTTCAAAAAACAGATGCGGGAGGACGCGCTCCCGTGAGAGTGGTTTTCATGGGAACGCCCCGCTTTGCGCTCCCTGCCTTCGAGGCCATTGCCGATACCGAATCGATTGTGGCCGTCGTCACCCAACCGGACCGCCCGAAGGGGCGCGGCATGTCTGTAATTCCTTCCGCCATCAAGGCCGCAGCGGTGGAGCGGTCCCTGCCAATCCATCAGCCGGAACGCATCCGAAGGGACGGACTCTTTCTTCAGACCCTTTCTGAAATGGCGCCAGATGTAATCGTCGTGGTGGCGTTTGGGCAGATTTTGCCGGAGTCTGTGCTGAACGTCCCACGCTTCGGCTGCATCAATCTACATGCCTCACTGCTTCCTGCGTATCGTGGCGCAGCACCGGTGCAGTGGGCCCTGATTCGGGGCGAAACAGAGACCGGCGTGACCACCCTGCAAATGGATGCGGGAATGGACACCGGCCCGATCCTGTTGCAACGCACCACCCCCATCACGCCGGATGAAACTGCGGAGGTCCTCGCCACGCGCCTCTCCCATCTGGGGGCCGTCCTTCTGGTCGAGACGCTGGATTTACTCAAAGAGGGCCGCCTTGTAGCGGTGGCGCAGCGGGAGGCTGCGGCCACCCTGTCACCGCTTCTTAAAAAGGAGGACGGACAGATTCGTTGGGGAGAGCGTGCGCAGGCGATTTTCAACCGATGGCGAGGGGTGATTTCCTGGCCGGGATCGACCACATTTTGGAAGGGAACGCCGCTTCGCATGACGGAACTTTCAATCGGCAGCGAGGAAGGGAGATGGGGAAACCCCGGTGAGATGCTGCGGCTAACCCCCGCCGGCCTTGACGTGGCGGCGGGAATCGGATACGTTGTGGTCAAAATGTTACAGCCTGAGGGAGGGCGCAAGATGACGCCGTGGCAATATGCAGCGGGCCATCCGATGCCGCTTCGGGCCTGCTTTGAAGGAGGTATCACGTGATCGGTTTGAACGCTTTGAAGACCACTTTTTTGATGACGCTCATGACACTGCTGCTGGTCTTTGCGGGATCGGCTTTTGGGGGGCGCAGTGGGGCCATGATGGCGTTTTTCCTGTCGGTGGCCATGAACGTCGGGAGTTACTGGTTTTCGGACAAAATCGTGCTGCGGATGTATCGCGCCAAACCGGTGAACGAGACGGAAGCGCCGATGGTCCACAGTATCGTCACTGACTTGGTCCGGCGAGGGCAGATGCCGATGCCCAAAATCTATCTTATGGACGATCCTTCTCCCAACGCCTTTGCCACGGGCCGCAATCCCGCGCACGCCGCCGTGGCCGTCACCACGGGCCTTCTGCGGATTCTGAATCGTGAGGAGTTGACCGGTGTGCTGGCGCATGAGCTTGCGCATATCCGACATCGGGACATTCTCATCAGCACCATTGCCGCCACGGTGGCGGGTGCGATTTCTATGTTGGCGAATATCGCGCAGTGGGGAATGATCTTCGGTGGACGCTCCCACGACCGCGAAGAGGGAAGGAGTCCCATGGCCGGCATCGCCATGATGATTCTGGCGCCGATTGCGGCCACGCTCATCCATATGGCCATCTCCCGCTCCCGCGAATTTCAGGCCGATGCGGGGGGTGCGAGCCTCTGCGGAAATCCCTTGTGGCTGGCCTCGGCATTGCGGAAACTGCATGGCGCATCGCAGCGCATTCCCCTGGACGCCACGCCTGCGACGGCCCATCTTTTTATCGTGAGTCCGCTGACCGGCGGCGGCATGATGTCGCTCTTTTCCACCCATCCTCCGATGGAGCAGCGGATCGCCCTGTTGGAAGGGATGGTGTACGGGAATCGGTAAAATAAAGTGATCGCTGCCGTGGGTTATTGATTTGAATGAGACGGCGGGGCGAGTGCCCTGCCGTTTTTTTGTGGGCATAACACGCTGAATTGCAGGTTTATATCCGATGAATCTCGTGGTGATTGGAACACAGTGGGGTGACGAAGGGAAGGGGAAGATCGTCGATCTCCTCTCGGAACAGGCCGACTATATTGTTCGCTATCAGGGGGGGCATAACGCCGGACACACCGTGGTGGTGGGCGATGACATGATTGTCCTCCACCTGATTCCGACCGGCCTTCTGCATCCCGGAAAGATCGGCATCATCGGTGGCGGCGTGGTGGTCGATCCGGTGGCATTGCTGGAAGAGATTGCCATGTTGTCCGCCCGCAATATCTCTGTGGCGGGCCGTCTTTTTATCAGCGAAACGGCCCACCTGATTATGCCGTATCACAGGGCACTGGATCGGGAAAGTGAGAAAATGAAGGGCGCACGGAAGATCGGCACCACCGGTCGCGGCATTGGGCCAGCCTATGCCGACAAGATGGCGCGGTGCGGCATCCGTGTGGTTGATCTGATGGACCCTGCGCGGTTTCGGGAACAGTTGGAGAGCAACCTGGCTGAAACCAATCCCTTTCTTGCAACGGCGTACCAAATGGAACCGTTTCGTCTGGAGGATGTCTATTCGGAATATATGGGCCATGCTGAAGCGATCCGCCCCTACATTGCCGATACTGTTCGGCAGATTCACCAGGGGATGGATGCGGGGCGGAATTTCTTGTTTGAGGGGGCGCAGGGGACACACTTGGACGTGGATTTTGGCACCTATCCCTATGTGACCTCGTCCAGTGCTGCGGCAGGGGGTGCCTGTACGGGATCGGGAGTGGGGCCGACGCAGATTGACGCCGTTCTGGGTGTCGCCAAAGCCTACACCACCCGCGTCGGAAGCGGGCCATTCCCCTCCGAACTTTCCAACGACATGGGGGAACGTCTGCGGACCAAAGGCCGTGAATTCGGGGCCACGACCGGCCGACCGCGACGATGCGGCTGGTTTGACGCCGTGGCCGTCCGTTACGCTGTGCGGGTCAATGGACTGACCTCGCTTGCGATCACAAAGCTGGATGTCCTGGACGGTCTTTCGGAAATTCCGGTCTGTGTCGGATATGAAGTGGAGGGCCGACTGCTCCACGACATGCCAGCATCCTTATCTACACTGCAAAAATGTACGCCGGTTCTCCGGTCACTGCCCGGGTGGGATACACCCACGACCGGCGCCACCGTGTATGAAACCCTTCCTCAAAATGCGCGTCGATATTTGGAATCCCTCTCCGAATATGTCGGCTGCCGCATCGACATCGTCTCCGCCAGCTCCAAAAGGGGCGAAACCATCCTCCTCCGCCATCCGTTCCACGATCAGAAATAGAATCCCCCCAACCTTCTCAAAACACCCCTATGCCGAGGGGAGAGGCGGAAAGCAAATTTAGCCTAGATCCAAGTGCCCTTTATTTCAAACGGACGACTGTGGGCCGGCCGACGTGACTGTATCTCTCCGGCACACAGGTTAAGATGATAATCTGGCAGGCCTCACCGGCCCGGGCCAGGACGGCACCCATTCCTTTCAGCCGCTCCGGGTCGGTATAG
>CAZQIT010000068.1:0-4466 GCA_964592995.1 uncultured Nitrospirota bacterium
GCAACACCCCTCTTTACTTTGCACCTTCCCCGATACTATGATACCGCGCTTGTCTGCCCGATCGAATGGACATGATTGTGCTGGGATAGCTCAGTTGGTAGAGCGCTTGATTGTGGATCAAGAGGTCATGGGTTCGATCCCCTTTCCCAGTACCACACGACGGTCTGTCTGCATTCGGAGTCTCCATGACAAAGACGCATGAAGAGAAGAAGGTGATCCCGCAGACCCTGAAGGGGTTTCAGGATTATCTGCCGGAGGAGATGATTGCGCGTCAGTCCGTCATTGACAAGATCAGGACGGTGTACGAACGGTATGGTTTTGTACCGGTGGATACCCCCATTTTGGAGTATCTGGTCACCCTCATCGGCACGGGCGGGGAAGAGACCAACAAAGAGATGTTTCGTCTGGAGAGCGCAGAGCGGGAACCGATTGCGATGCGGTTTGACCTGACGGTCCCCTTTTCCCGCCTGATTGCGCAATATCCCCAAAAAATTCCCCTCCCCTTCCGCCGCTATCACGTTGGACCGGTCTTCCGAGACGACAAGCCCGGACCGGGGCGCTTCCGGCAATTTACGCAGTTCGACCTGGATGTCGCCGGGTGTGATTCTGTTGCAGTCGACGCCGAAATCATTGCGGCGATTTGTGATGTGATGAAAGAGATCGGTGTGGATGAAGAGGGAGTCTTTCAGGTCTCGGTCAATAACCGAAAACTCTTTGATGCGCTTCTTTCCGGCTGCGATTCCCAGGTCATGGAAAAAGAGCGGCATATCCTGCGTGTGGTCGATAAACTCAAAAAAGTGGGCATTGAGAATATCCAGAAAGAGTTGGGCGAAGGGCGAATCGACGAATCGGGCGACCCGATTCGGGGTGTCGGATTGCCCCCTCAAGCCATTGATCGGATTATAGCGTTCATCTCGCACCGGTTGTACCCATCCGAGGATGGAGCATCTCGCGCCGGTCGCGCCGGTCGCACCGGTCGCGGTGCGGTGATGGAAGCCCTGGCGGGACAACTCCCGAACTCGGAAATTGCCAAGTTGGCCATCCGTGAAATGTTCGATCTGGCGGGTCACATGGAAAGCCTGAAGATCACGGAGGATCAGGCCATCTTTGATCCGGCGCTAGCGCGTGGGCTGGATTATTACACCGGCCCCATCTTTGAGGCATCTTGGGTTGCGGCCCCCGAATTCGGGTCATTCATGGGCGGCGGACGCTACAACAATCTGGCCGGGCGATTCATGACCTCCCCCATCCCCGCCACGGGGGCCTCCATTGGGATTGATCGGTTCATGGCGGCCCTTACGCATCTGGGAAAAACGGAGACTCGGACGACCACCCAGGTGCTGGTGGTCTCACTCCCTGGCACGCCGGTGGATGCGCTCTTGTCTCTCGCCTGCATGTTGCGCGCACAAAACATCCCGACCGAAATCTACTTTGGCGCACTGCGGGAGAATATGCGAAATCAGATGGCCTTCGCCAATCAGCGCGGCATCCCGGTCGCCGTCATTTTGGGCGAAGATGAATTGAAGGCGGACACCGTATCGGTGAAAGACCTGAAAGTCGGCATGGAAAAACGGGTGGGACTTCAGGATCGAGAAGCCTTTCGAAGCGCCGGTAAAAGTGGACAAATGACAGTGCCCCGATCCCAACTGATTCATACCGTACAGCAAATGCTGCACCGTTGATCTGTCGTCCTTTAAATCGGCCCAGAGAGGTCGGAAAGGAGAAGATGTCCGTTGCCCTGAAACCTTCTTTTGCAGCCTGCGGGAGAGGGCTTTTTTATGCCCTGAGGAGGGAATATGACCGAGCGAATTATTTTGAACGCATCTGAAATCGCCCGGGCAATAGCGCGCATTGCCCATGAAATTTTGGAGCGAAATGCCGGATCGAACAATCTGGTACTGGTCGGCATCCGCACCGGCGGCGTCTATCTCGCGCATCGCCTGAAACAGAAGATCGACGAAATTGAAGGCACCGAGGCCCCCCTGGGCCATCTGGATATTACGCTCTATCGAGACGATCTCTTCCGCAAAAAAGAATCGCCCCGCCTCAAAAAGACCGATATTCAGTTTGATGTTGAAGATCGGACAGTGGTATTGGTGGACGATGTGCTCTTCACGGGGCGCACCATTCGTGCGGCCATGGACGGCCTCATTGATCTGGGGCGTCCGAAACAAATCCAATTGGCCGTCCTGATTGACCGTGGGCATCGGGAGCTTCCGATCCGCGCCGACTATGTGGGCAAGAATCTCCCCACGGGGATCGACGAGACAGTGGCCGTGCTGCTCTCGGAGATGGGGCAGGAAGATCGGGTGATCCTGCGACGCTTGGTAGACGAAAGATCATCGGAAAAATCGTGAGATTGAAACGAAAAGACATCCTGTCCCTCCGTGAGATGGACAAGGAGGAGATGGACTTGATCCTCCAGACGGCGGAGTCGTTCAAAGAGGTGTCGGGTCGGGAGATCAAGAAGGTGCCGACCTTGCGCGGCAAGACGGTGGTGAATCTTTTCTTTGAGCCGAGCACCCGCACCCGCACCTCGTTTGAACTGGCCGCCAAACGCCTCTCCGCCGACGTCATCAATTTTCAGACGGCCTCAAGCAGCGTCGTCAAGGGGGAGTCTCTGCTCGACACCGCCAGGAACATTGAGGCGATGCAGACCGACATTCTCATCGTCCGCCATGCCGCATCCGGCGCCCCGCACCTGCTGGCGCGCAGCCTGAAGGCCGCCGTCATCAACGCAGGCGACGGCACACACGAACACCCCAGCCAGGGGCTGCTTGATCTTTTTACGATTCGGGAAAAGAAGGGGGTGCTGCGGGGTCTGAAGGTGGTGATTGTAGGCGATATTCTGCACAGCCGCGTGGCGCATTCGGACATCCAGGCGCTGGACAAGTTCGGCTGCGACGTGCATCTGGCCGGCCCTCCGGCGATGGTGCCAAACGGATGGGGCACAGTGCATTATCGGCTGGATGAGGCCCTGCCGGGGGCCGATGTGATTATTCTGCTGCGTCTTCAATTGGAGCGGCAGGGGGCGGGGTTTTTCCCGACACTCCGGGAATATGCGCGGCTCTACGGCCTCAATGCCCAGCGGCTGACCCTGGCCAACAAAGATGTCCTCGTGATGCACCCGGGGCCGATCAACCGTGGGGTAGAGGTGACCTCCGAAGTGGCCGATGGCCTCTCATCGGTCATTCTGGATCAGGTGACCAACGGGGTGGCGGTTCGGATGGCGCTCATCTATTTGCTGGCGGGTGGCGGGGGCGGCTGATGATCGGGGGAAGGACTGGCCTTCGGGTGGTCTTCCCGATACGAAACAATTACCCCAAACAAGGCCACAACCAAAAGACCCGCGAGAATGATGTAACCTCCAGTATTATTCATGGCAATCCTCCTTTTTGTGGGATGACGTAGAAAGCAACCACCATGAGAACGACCACGACAACCGCGATAATGGCGCCGCCTGTCACCGTGAGGCCGCCCGTCAAAAAACTTCCGATCAATCCCACGGTGGCTAGGTACTTCGCGATATCCATCAGCATAGTACCCAATGCCTTGCGGCGATCGTCGTTCTTCATGGAGGCAAGTATAATCCAATTGGTAAGCCATTCGCAAAACAGGGGCAGATGGGATGATCCCATCGGCGCACGGATCGTGCAAGGTGTACGGACAATCTTGAGGAGTGAACCGGGCATCGAAAGATTGACGGTACTGGAGGTGGAAGCATGATTGTGACCCGTCTGACCTTGAAGAACTGGCGCAATTTTCGGGCAGTCGATGTAGCGCTGGGAAAACGAGTGTTCATTATCGGCCCCAATGCTGCGGGAAAATCCAACTTTCTGGAAGCCTTCCGATTCCTGCGGGACATCGCCAAACACGGTGGGGGGCTACAACAGGCTGTCGAAGATCACGGCGGCATATCCAAGATACGCTGCCTGGCCGCGCGCCGGCCTTCCGATGTAGAAATGGGGGTTGTCTTGTCCGATCCAGACGATCCAAATCCAAAATGGAAATACGAGATTGGCATCAAGCAGGAAGTGCGCGGTTTGCGCCAGCCCTATTTATCTTACGAGCGGGTATGGCGCAACGACGAACAAATACTCAATCGTCCGGATGATCAGGACAAAGCAGACAAGCCCAGATTGACACAGACGTATCTGGAGCAGGTCAACGCGAATCAACCATTCAGAGAGGTGAGCAGCTTTTTCAATTCCACGGCGTATTTGCATTTGATTCCGCAGGTGCTGCGGTTTCCTGCGGCTTTTGCTGGCAAGGATATGGCGGGAGACCCCTTCGGACGCCATTTCATGGAGCGGGTGGCCAAAACACCCGAAAAAACTCGGCAGGCCCGGTTAAAGAAGATTGAGCAAGCGTTGCGCTCGGCCATCCCTCAACTGAAAGCGTTCATGGCGGTGGAGGATAAAGGGATTACGCACTTGGAGGCGGTCTATGAGCACTGGAGGCCGCAT
>CAZQIT010000069.1:0-3880 GCA_964592995.1 uncultured Nitrospirota bacterium
CTTGAATTTCGGCGGAGACTTCCGTGTCCGAGGAATTTACGGAGAGAACCTCTTTGACGCAGACGACAGCACGGACGATACTGTGGCCTTCTCGGATGCGCGCTTCCGGTTAAAAATTTCCGCAACTTCGGGGATGACCACCGCCGTCACGGTGGTGGATTACAGTAATGCTTACAATGAACCTGGAAACGCCGCCTGCCCAGACGGCGACGGTGTAGCCGATGCCTGCGCCACCGGAAATTACCGGCTCGGTTCCACCAACTTTGGAAACAGCTACGGCATCGTGGGCGTCCGCGAGGCATACCTTAAGCTGGACTTTGGCATGCGCCAATTCGCGTTCGGGCGGAAACAATTCGTACTGGGCAACAGCCTGATCCTGGACGACACGATGGACGCCATTGCCGCAAAAATAGAAGCCAAACCGGTGGACATTGTGCTGGCGACTGGAAAACTCCACGAGAGCAACGCGACCGGAATTTCTGGCGACACCGGCGGTGATACCGACATCTACCTGCTGAAGGCCGATTTTACACACGATTATCCCAAGGAGGAGTCGGTCTATGGCGGTCCCCACGCCGTTGGGCTGTTCATGACCTACCTGAAGGATCGCGGTCCTGAATTTTTGGAAGCGGATGACAAAACCGACCTCATTACCTACGGCGTGACGGCCAACGGCGTATTCGGTCCCATGACGGTCACGTTCGAAGTGGATGTTTTAGACGGCAAGCAAAATAACACCGGTGCGACACAGGACGTGGACCTCTCCGGTTTCAATCTCCTCGTTGGAGGCGGGGCCAATGTGGGGGGAACCCCTGCAAACCTGACATTCCTCTACACCTCAGGTGAGGAGCCAGGGGACATTTACAACACAAATATAAACGGTATTTCCGGTAACTACGTATTGGGGAATCTCCTGGGCAATAGCAGCAATAATGACCGCGCTGGAAAATGTGCCAGCGTCAAGGGAGGCCGGATCGGCTCCGGCAGCTCAAGCTGTATCGGCGGATTCGGTTATACGGCCGTCAAGCTGGGGGTAGGCCTGCCGAAAATGTCGCCAAACTTCAAGGGTGATGTCGCGATCATCTGGGCTAGGACGACCGAAAATGCCACGCTTGATGCCGAGAAAGACCTGGGGATTGAACTGGATGTCAATGCCACGCATAAGCTAGATGAGCATGTGTCTGTTTCGGTTAAGCTGGGATATCTCTTCTCCGGCGATGCCTGGAAGACCATCGGGCCGGGTGACGATGATCAGATGAAGGGTCTCGCCTCCATCAACTACACTTTCTAACCTCTCGCACCGGTCGCACCGGTCGTACTGGACACCGACGGGCGGGTCTTAAGTGGCCCGCCCGTCTCCTCCCCCCAGAACACCTCATCTTCCTGCAGTGACGTTTCATGCCAACCATCGACATCAAAATTTCAGAGTTGGAGTTCCTTCTGCGCCAGAGTGTGGAGATGGAATCTCTGGAAATTCTTCTTGCACGCGTTAAAGGTGAGGTCAAAGCCTTTTCAAAAGAGCAGGATGCCGCACGGCTGGAACTCAACGACTCCAATCGTCCTGATCTCTGGTCTTTGGAAGGAATCGCGCGGCAAATCGTACCCTTTGCGCCGGTCGCGCCGGTCGCACCGGTCGCACCGGTTCAGCACCTCCCCCACTATCCTTTTTTCAAAGAATTGACCGGTCGCACCGACCATCGTGTCATCGTTTCAGAGGAAGTGGCATCGATTCGCCCCTATCTGGCGGCATGTATCGCGCGCAACATCGTGGTCACAGAATCTCTGCTGGCACAACTCATTCAGGTTCAGGAAAAACTTGCGGACATTTTTGGCCAAAAAAGGGCTGCCGTTTCCATCGGTCTTTATCGTTTCTCCCAAATCACTTTCCCCATCTTCTATAAACTCGAAAACTCCGATCTAACCTTCGTTCCGTTGGGATCCGATCAACAGATGACCCTGGATGAGATTCTGACTCATCACCCCAAGGGGATTGCATACGCCCATGCCCTGAAACCGGCGCGACCGGCGCGACCGGTGCGACCGGCGCGACCGGTTCAGCCGACGCAGGATGTCACCTCGCAGGGGTTGTACCCCCCGCAGGGGTCGTACCCCTCGCAGGGGTCGTACCCCCGATATCCGATTCTCATGGACGCCAACGGGCAGATTCTCTCCTTCCCCCCCATCATTAACAGTCGTGCGTTGGGCGAGGTGCAGGTGGGTGACTCGGAGCTGTTTGTGGAGGTAACCGGCACCCATCTTCGGATGGTCATCTTGGCGTTGAACATTTTTGCCTGTAATCTTTTTGATCGTGGCGCCGCCATTTTGCCGGTCGAGGTGCACTATCCGCAGGAGACCGATCTGGGGACGCCGGTCAAAACCCCCTTTGATCTGGGGATCGAAGTCGAGGTGGCCTTGTCTGACTTTGAGCGTGTGCTGGGGGAGCCGATCACGGCGGATGAAGCGGTGCTGTGGCTTTCACGGTATGGTCATACCGTTTGCGTAAAGGAGGCCCGTCTATTTGTGACGACACCTCCCTATCGGGATGACGTCATGCACTCAATTGATTTAATTGAGGATTTTGCAATTAGTCGGGGGTATGACAGTTTTGCACCCAGGATGCCGTCCGAGTTCAGCGTTGGGTCGCTCACGCCCATTGAGTCTTTGTCGGACCGGCTGCGGGAGGCGATGATCGGACTGGGATTCCAGGAAGTCGTCTCCAACCTGCTCGGATCGAAAGAAGAGATGTTACATCGCACCGGTACGCAGAACGAGCAAGAGGCCGGTCACGCCGGTCGCGCCGGTCGCACCGGTCTTGTCGAGATCGAAAACCCCATGACGGAGCGCTTTGCTTGTCTGCGTCCCTGGATACTCCCGTCGCTTCTGCGGGTGGAAAGTATCAGCTCAAAGGCATTTTACCCACACCGAATCTTCGAAGTGGGGGAGGTGGCCCGCGTGAATTCCCTGAATGTGGAAGCGGAAACGGTGGTTCATCTGGCGGCCTTGATTGCGCATCCTGCCGCTAATTTCTCGGAACTGCATGCGGTGTTGGAGGCTGCACTTTCGTCCATCGGATGGAAGTGCCAGCTTTCTCCCCTATCCCATGCCACCTTTATTCGAGGTCGGGTGGGTGCCATCCGGATTGATCTGCGGAAAAATGGCGCGGAGATTGCGGGTCTGATCGGCGAGATTGACCCCGAAGTGCTGACCCGATGGCAAATTGGAATGCCCTCCACCGCCTTTGAGATCGCCCTCTCTCCGTCCGGTGAATGGCTGACGTAGCGAGCAGGGGCGATTCGCGAGTGGATTCTAACCCCGATTCCCTCCAACAAACTCAACATAACCGAAGTGCTGGCTCGAAAAAATTACCCAGCACTTCACGGTCCGGAGAAATATTCACGGCGGCTTACGGCAACGTCTGAGAAGCAATAAATAAACGGGTTTCCCCCTTGAACGACGTGTTATGCCGCAACCTCTCCGGGAAGTTCCCAACCGGGGAATACCAGTACCCCCGGATGGCACCTGAGTGCTTTGGCAAGAACCTTCGCCCGCTCAACCCCCAACTGAACTCGATTATTCTCAATGGCCGAGAGCGTGGCTTGGGGAATGCCCGATGTAACAGCCAATTGATTCTGGCTCATTTCTTGGAACTCGCGCAGAATCCGCACCGATTCGCCAACAGTTACGGTCACTCGCTTTTTAGCGAGGCGATATTCTTTCATCACTGCCTCCGATAATCATGGGCGGTAATTGAGGCGACCTGAAATGTCGTGCCTTCAGTCACAACCCGATAAATAACTCGCCACTGATCCCCCATGCGGGACGAACGGTAGCCCTTCCACTTTCCGGTCAATGCCTCATCATGCAACCCCTTCATGAGGCG
>CAZQIT010000070.1:0-4044 GCA_964592995.1 uncultured Nitrospirota bacterium
GCGGGACGGCGGCATGTTTCATCGCCCCGTGGAAGAGCGGGGCAAAGAGGAATCCGATCCCGATTTCGTTGATGACGGCCTCGATTTGCGCGGGTGCAAGGTCAATTTTCACGCCCAGCGCCTTGAGCACGTCGGCGCTGCCGCAGGCGCTGGAGACTGCGCGATTGCCATGTTTGGCGACGGTGATGCCGCACCCCGCGACGACGAAGGCCACCGTCGTGGAGATGTTAAATGTCCCGCTTCGGTCGCCTCCGGTGCCGCAGGTGTCGACCACGTTCGGGTCGTCCACGCGAATACGGACGGCCTTCTCCCGCATCACCCGCGCTGAGCCGGTGATCTCCGCCACCGTCTCGCCCTTCATCCGCAAGGCGGTCATAAACGCAGCAATCTGCGCGGGCGTGGCGGCCCCTTCCATGATCTCCCGCATGGCGGCCTCGGCTTCCGCCTCCGTGAGGTCGATCCGTTCAACCGCCTTGGCAATGGCTTCTTTGATCATAGCAATCCCTGGTTGGAGCACGGACACGCCAATGTCCCAACATCAATCAGACTCCAGACATGGGGACCGTTTCAAACAAGAGCCTCTGAATATCCGCGCCAGAAGCCCTGTTGCAATACCTCCTGATCGTATTACAACACATCGCCCCATATTTTCACCGCCAACGTGAAAGATTCGTTTGCCCAATCCAAGAATCTGTTTTTTATCACATCAGCGTTATCTTGATAGGTCATTGTGAATGGTTTGTCCATACACTTGACTGGATCAGTTATTGCGGGGTCTTCCCCCGTAGCCGGATAGGAAATTTCGGCAAAGGCTGTGATCTCCATAACACCAGACAGTTCTTGGCCGATATGGTGAAAGGATATAACAAAGGTCAACCCAGGAATGCCCTCCTTAGAAAGTCTCGTTCGCACAAAATAATGGCTTTCATTGAAGTTAATCCTATGATGGGTTTCTTGTGCAGTCTTAACGACCTGAAAGTGATACCAATGCTCGGTCGGTTGATTATAGTACAATTGATTTGGTCCGCCACGAATTACTTGTATGCCTATGCCGAGATCAGCACTTTTACGAAGACGGGTTGCAACACTCTGTGCAAGAGAATCCATGTGGTCTTCTGCAAAACCTTGTAGTTTTTCCGCAACCGTATTCACATGACGCAACTTTTGCGTTGCCTCTTCTCTTCTCGTTCGGAACTTTAGGCCAATGGCATCCGCAACATCCTCCAGGATGGCTGTAGAGGGTTGATCTGGGGGTAGACTTATTGCCTCCAGGATGGTTTTCTTTTCTATTGTTGCAAACAACCGGGTGAGAGTTTTGATGTTTCCCAGGTCTGCCTGTTCTAAGGCTTCGATATACAGGGGGCGATGATCTCTGTTTATAACAACAGGGAAAAGCTGGCTCTTAACAAGAACTAAATTTGCCAGGACTCTGGCGATTCGACCATTGCCATCTTGGTAAGGGTGAATCTGCGTAAACCGATGATGTAGCCATGCTGCTAAAAGAACGGGATTAATATCTACAGACTCACTGCACTCACTGTACCATCGCAAAAGATTATCCATTTCGGAGGCAACATGGATTGGAGGGCAGTATTCGTGTATTGAACGATCCGGTCGTTTTGGATTGTTCGGAAGGTCTTTGAACGCGCCGCGCTTCAGTGGAAAGGAAACAGGGTTTCCGAACTGATCTAACGCCTCCACCGTTTCCTGGTGTCTTGTCAGAGTAGAGTGAAGTTCGTGTATGAGGCCAATCGTCAGAGGGCGGGAGTTTGCAACACAGTCTTGAACGAGGTCGACTGCGGCCTTGTGATCCCGAAGAATCTCGATGAGTTCTGTCGGATCTCGATCTGTGCTAGACCGTTCAACGAGGCTGGCAAGAAAGCCCATTTCAATAAGAACCAAGGTCGTTCCTCGATCAAGATCATAAATCCGTTCGAGGATCCCAGTTTCTATACTCCACTGCCTTGCCAATCTTTCATTAAAATTTTTGAGATTGGCGGAGCTAGATTCTGCGAGTCTAGCCCTTACTTCAGTCCAGACAGATTTCAAAGCGTCAACATCATTGAGGCCGACGTTTTTGTCTTGTTCGGATAGTTGTGTAATAGGCTCCCAACGATAGTCCATTTTTACGGTTCCTTGAAGTTTTAAGGGGGAACTGACATGGGTCTTTCTCTTGCCTCTCACTTGAGGCTAGGAAAGAGCCATTTTCAAATTCATCGGCCCTTCCTCCTTCCGTCAAAGTAAACCGTCACGATTCGTGGTGTCGTGCCGTTACCCCTTGCATCCGTTTAGAAAATTGCCCAGCAGGCGCTTTCCCTCGACGGTCAGGATCGATTCGGGGTGAAACTGCACCCCTTCGATGGGGAACGACTTGTGCCGCACGCCCATGATTTCGAGTGTTTCGCCGTTGTGCGTCCAGGAGGTGACTTCCAGGCAATCGGGCAGGCTCTCCCGTCGGATAATGAGCGAGTGATAGCGTGTCGCCTCAAACGGGCTGGGCAGACCGGCATACACGGTGCGTCCGTCGTGCGTAATCATTGACGTCTTTCCGTGCATCAGTCGCCCGGCCCGCACCACCTCGCCGCCGAACGCCTCGCCGATGGCCTGATGCCCCAGGCAGACCCCCAGGATCGGGATGCGGTCGCCAAACGCGCGAATCACATCCACCGAGACCCCCGCCTCCTTCGGCGTGCAGGGGCCGGGGGAGATGACGATCTTAGTGGGCCGCATCGCCTCAATCTCCGACAGCGTGATCTTGTCATTGCGATGGATCGCCATTTCGGCCCCCAATTCGCCCAGATACTGCACGAGGTTGTAGGTAAACGAATCGTAGTTGTCGATGACCAGCAGCATGGAAACCCTCAACCCCCTAGAATCAACCGACTAGACTCGACCGACTGGACTCGACCGATAACGCTCGGCCAGATCGTGAAACTTCATGTCGTGCAGCACGTTCTGGAGTGTTTGCGCGGCGATGGGTCGAACCTTCTCCACATTTTCTGCAAGCAACTCCCGCACCCGTTTTTCTGAACAATCGGGTGAGGCATATCGGGCCTGAATGGGCGCGAGTAATGTGTTGATGGCCTGGGCCAGATCCCCCTTGAGCGTCCCATAAAATTTCTGTTCACCCGCGTTGTACAGGGACAGATACCGCTCATAAACCTCCTGCGGCGCACAGAGATTGAGAAGCGCGTAAAGGTTTTGCACCGAAGCGGGCATCTCCTGACCGGTTACGGGGCCGGTGTCGGTCTTCGCGGCCTTTATTTTTCGCAGGACCTCCTTTGGGGGGTCGTTGAGGAAAATGGCGTTGTCCGGCCCGCCGACCGATTTGCTCATTTTCCCTTCACCCAACAACCCCGGCACTTTGACCGGCGAAAGAAGATGGGGCATCGGCTCCACAAATTGCTGCGCCCGGCCAAAGTGAAAGTTGTAGCGCCGGGCAATCTCTCTCGCAATCTCCAGGTGCTGGAGTTGATCCTCGCCCACCGGCACCAGATGGGCGTTGCAGAAGAGAATGTCCACCGCCATGAGCACCGGATAAGAGAGCAGTCCCACGGAGACCAGCCGCTTCTTCCCCTCTAGGTCGGCCACCTTCTCCTTGTAGGTCGTGCAGCGCCGCAGCTCCCCTTCGGGCGCGATCATGCCAAGCAGCAGCGTCAGGTAGGGAATTTCAGGAATGTCGCTTTGACGATAGATCAGGGCGCGGTCGGGGTCGACGCCGCAAGCTAGATACCAACGGACGACCTCAATGGACAGGGCATCCACGTCAATGAGGTCTTCCATCGCCGTCGTGAGGGCGTGCAGGTCGGCCACAAAATAAAAACAGCGGTTTGCCTTCTGCAATTCAACGAAGGACTGGATGGCCCCAAAGTAGTTGCCTAGGTGTAAATCCCCCGTGGGCCGAATCCCTGACAACACGATTTTTTCTGCGGTCGTCTTCATCGTTTCCTCCTAAAAGTCGTGAAGACCCTGTTCGGCCATGCGGAGGGCCGAGAGCATCGCCTGCGATTTATTCACGGTCTCTTCGTATTCGAGGTCGGGGAT
>CAZQIT010000071.1:0-2659 GCA_964592995.1 uncultured Nitrospirota bacterium
CGAGTACCTATAATAACTTGTAAAACAAATATGTTACGAGGTTCTGCCCTCCCCGCCACGTTTTTCCGCGATTATTTCCGACGTTTTTAAGCCCCCGCTTAATAAACTGATCGGTGTGGCTTCGTGTGGTGAACGGCTACAGTCTGGCGGGTTTTGGCAGGGTCAGGAGATGGCCAATTCAGCCGGTTTTCTCTTATTGCGGAGGATGAGCCCTTTTATTCTCCTCATCAAGGCGGCGGTGGCGCGGGCCTTGTTGACGACGTGGGGGCTCCCGGAGTTCCTTCTACTTTACACTGGTGATGAGTTTGCTCCTGCCTGCGCTATTGGGTCCCACGAGAATTTCTCCATCGCCATTGCCGCTCCCATAAGCGCTTCCATACGGCGCTAACCAGGCATACCCGCTTTCACTGTCATAGGCTGCACCGGTCGAAGCTGGCACCCCTTGACTGGGATAGTCAGCCCACGATGTTTTCTCTGTGAATGACTTTGAGCTGTCCCAGACCACGAAGGGGGGTGGCGCTTGGGTCGCAAAGTTGTGGGTTGGAACGAAATGCACAAAGCCTTTGTTGTCAAACCACCCGAACTGATAGCCCTTGGCATCGGGGTGAAGATCGGCAAGGTCGAAGAATGACCAAGAGCTCGGATCCGACAGAGGCTTTTTCGTATTATATGCGGCGGCCAGGCTCGGGCTCTGCTCGCTGAGGTTGACACCGGTTACATCTTTTCTCCACGGAACAAGCACCAGATAATCTCCCGCTACAATCGCACCCGTGTAGCCGATGGCCCGTGGGTTCAATGCCGTCAGCTCAACTGACTGGTAGGAAGCACTCGATGCAAACGGTTTTTTCGTGTCATATCGCACCAACACGTTTTTGCCAGGGTGGTAAGGAATGAGATACAACCACGGCTCTTGCACCGCAACGGATTGGAAACCAACGGCTTTGGCATGTACCTGTGTCAGATCAACCCATTCCCAGGCAGACGTATCGTTGAACTTTTTCTCTGTGTCGTAGCGCAGGAGGACTCCATGTATGGGGTCGTTCCACGGATCCTTTGGGATGGGCGTCCCATAGGGAACGTAATAGGCGTGCTTGTCGATAGACGCGCCGGTAATCCAACCCATGGCGGGGGGCGGTGGCGTCAATGAACCGATACGAAACATCTCGTAGGCGTCTTTGTCTTTCAGCTCTTTCTGGAGATTAAAGCGGATCGCCAAATCGTTGGCCTTTTGACTCACCCCTGTTCCTGTACGATACGGAACGAAGTATGACCATCTGGCCATCGCGTCCACGAAACCAGTTCCGAATCCCTTAGCCTCCGGGTTTTGGAGGAGTTCGGCCAGGTCCACGGCCTCGTAACTGTCCTTCGAAAAGAAATTGCGGTCCGTATGGTAAGCGAGAACTGTTCCACGAGGATCCCACGTAATCCCGCCCCAAGGATAAAAAATAACGCGCCGGCCAGTACGATCGTAGTCTGCAAGCTGGAAGCCTCCGGCTTGTGAGTTGACCGTGGTGGCATCAAAAAAATCGAGTGAGTGTATCGGGGGGGGGAGTGGTGCGGCCGTGATCGTTACCGTGGCAGGAGTGCTACTGACATTGCCGTCGCTGACGGTGAGGCTGGCGACAAAGCTTCCTTCGATGTCGGGGGTAAAGATGGGCGTCGCGGTTGTTGCTCCGGCAAGGGTTGCCGCACTACCAGTGGGCTTGCCGGTGAGGGTCCATGCGTAGGTCAAAGGATCGCCATTCGCGTCCGAGCTTGCGCTGCCGTTGAGCGTGACGACGCCGCCGATTAGAACGTTCTGCGACGGTCCGGCATTGGCGACGGGTGCGGCGTTGCTCGGTTGCGGCACCTCGTTGCTGCCTCCACCGCCGCCTCCGCACCCAGTAAGGCCGGCCATCAAGACACCGCAGAGTGTGACTCGGACCTTCAATGGGATATTCATTTCCCCCCTGAATGGCAAGGCCCAACGATTACGTCCACCGGGACACCGCTTCTACGCGTCCGATGGAACGACGTGTTACGTGTTTGCTTTCGATACTACGATTGCCCTGATTTTTGTTGAGATGGTACGTGAGTGCCATTGAAATACAATGCCCCAGCTCTTCTACAGACACCTTGTCTTTTACACCGAAGAGGATGCTTCTGTTTCCCCCAAACACGAACTGGCCTCGATACATTTCTTTGAAGGTGTCGACCAGTGTCGTCTGGCAATGAAAATAGATTGCGTACTTTCCTTCTTGAGACTTTATCTGATCGATTCTGACCAGGCTCCCGCTTTTTGTTTGCGTCGTGAGATAGCTCGGTTGTCCCCATTTCAGGGTTTCCTCTAATTCTCCAACTCCGTCTGTTCTTGACGCGATATCGAATATCAGTTGACGCAGAAGTATTAGTTTCGGTTTTACCTCTTTTGGATAGGCGTCGAAGACTGCGGCGACTTCTGGGTTTTTAATGTTTTTCCCTTGAGTCACTCTCGCCTCCGTTTCAGCGTATTGTTGCGCCGTTCCTGAATATAGGCCTTGACCTCCAGCCGAACCATCCGCACGTGGCTGCGCCCCGCAAGGTCTAAAGGCTGCAGGTTCAGGTAGCCATTAACACACTCTTGGATGAATTGCTCGCGCAGGGTCTCTGGCAGACGATGCGTGTAGGGCATCCAGGTCGT
>CAZQIT010000072.1:0-12875 GCA_964592995.1 uncultured Nitrospirota bacterium
CCTGCGCTACTTGTCCGATAACTACGAGGCGGCGGCGCAAAAAGAACTGGGCTCGGACTATCCGAAACTCGACGCAAGCGACCGCCGCGCGCCCGTGGCGGTGTGGTACGCACAGAACCCGGACGATACCGCTGAATTTGAAAAGCAGATGCGCCGCAAGACGCATTATGTGATCCAGCCGTCGCACCTCTGGGGCAGCATCACGGAAATGGCCCGCACCCAGAATGGTGAATTGCTGCGCACCCTACAAAAGGGCTTTGATTACATCGAAAACGAATCCTTTGCCAGCGCCTTTAACGGTCTGTTCTCCGAGATCAACCTCAATTCGGAAAAGCTGGGCAAGGGCTACGAAGCGCGCAATGCCAAACTCTGCACCATCATCAAGGCCATTGCCGAGGGCCTGGCGCAGTTCTCCACCGACAAGGACACCCTTGGCGATGCCTATGAATACTTGATCGGCCAGTTTGCCGCCGGTTCCGGCAAGAAGGCGGGCGAGTTCTACACGCCGCAGCAGATTTCCAGCATTTTGTCGGGCATTGTCACGCTGGACAGTCAGGAACCCGCCACCGGAAAAAAGAAGCAACTGGAGCGCGTGTTCGACTTCGCCTGCGGTTCCGGCTCGCTACTGCTGAATGTGCGCCACCGTATGGGGCCGCACGGCATCGGCAAGATTTACGGACAGGAAAAGAACATCACCACCTACAACCTGGCGCGCATGAACATGCTTCTGCACGGGGTGAAGGATTCCGAGTTCGAGATTTACCACGGCGACACGCTCACCAACGACTGGGACATGCTGCGCGAAGCCAACCCGGCCAAAATGCCGAAGTTCGATGCGGTGGTGGCCAATCCGCCGTTCAGCTATCGCTGGGAGCCGACCGATGCGCTGGGCGAGGACATGCGCTTCAAAAACTACGGCCTCGCGCCCAAATCCGCCGCCGACTTCGCCTTTCTGTTGCACGGCTTTCATTACCTGAAGCCGGAAGGGGTCATGGCCATCATCCTGCCCCACGGCGTGTTGTTCCGTGGCGGCGCAGAGGAACGCATTCGTACCAAGCTGTTGAAAGACGGAAACATTGACACGGTGATCGGCCTGCCCGCCAACCTGTTTTTCTCAACAGGCATTCCGGTCTGTATTCTCGTTTTGAAGAAGTGCAAAAAGCCGGATGACGTGCTGTTCATCAATGCCAGCGAACACTTCGAGAAAGGCAAGCGGCAAAACAGGCTGATGCCGGAACACATCGACAAGATCATCGACACCTACCAATTCCGCAGGGAAGAGGAACGCTACGCCCAGCGCGTACCGATGGAAGAGATCGAAACGAACGGCTACAACCTGAACATCTCGCGCTATATCAGCACGGCGCAGGCAGAAGAAGGAATCGTTTTACAGGCGGTCAATACCGAACTGGTCACACTGGCGCAGAACATCGAGAAGGCAAGGGAAAAACATAATGCGTACCTCAAAGAGCTGGGTTTGCCTGTTTTGCCGTGAATATCAGAGCGATTCGATACGACCGCATGACGAGGCGCTGCACCGGACGGCAATTCCGCTACGCTCCATTGCCGCCGGTAAGCTTGGGCGTTCGGAGGGCGTTACTTCCTTTTAAAAAGCCGCTCCAATTCAGGGAGGGGAAATTTCAGGAGAGCGGGTCTGTGGCGACGTTTATTTCTGGTTCTCGAAGTAGGGGTTGTCGGAGTGCTCCTTCATCTGCGCGTCGGTGACAGTCTGGCCCTCGGTGGGCGTCAGGATCACGTGGGGGGTAATCAGCAGGATCAGCTCCCGCTTCGTGGTATCGGTTACCTCACGGCGGAAGAGATGTCCCAGGATGGGAATATCGCCCAAAAACGGCACCTTCTGCACATCACGACTTTTGCTGACCTGGATCAAACCTCCGACGGCCACCGTCAAGCCATCTTTGGCGATCACCGTGGCCTGAAGCGTCGCAGTGTCGACCGTGTCAATCGGGATTTGCCGCACATCCCCCGTTTGTGTGGAAACGGGGAGCATCGCGCTGTTTTTCAATACCGTGGAGGTGTCCTGATTGATCTGGAGTGTCACCGTTCGATCGGCGTTGATCCTGGGGAGAATCCGGAGTGTGTTCCCGATGTCGCGTATCTCGGTGACCGGAGAGATGACGGTGGTGGACGGACCGGTGGCCTGGGTTACCACACGGGTGGTGACTCCCGTCACCAGCACACGCTCCTCACCCACAAACACCCTCGCAGATTTGTTGTTTGCAGCCAGAAGCATCGGCGTTGCCAGCACCTCTATCTTGTTTTCTTGCGCCAGCAGTTGAATCCTGGCGCGGAGATGGTCGTTGATAAACTGATAGATGAACGTGCCGCCCGCCAGCGGGAAATTGCCCACTCCAAAAACATTCTGGGGTGACTGGGTGGCGTCGGGAACGAGGGGATTGGGTGGCTGGCCGGTGGGCGGACCGATCTGTGTCGGTCCGCTGGTTACACCAAAGTCAAAAATGGATCGGAAGCTATCCCCCAAACCCAGACGGAGGATTTTCATCTCCAAAAGCACCTGCGGTGTTGGACGGTCCAATGCGTGGATGAGGACCTCAATATCCTGGAGGACCCTCATGTCGCCCGCGCGGACCACCAGTGTATTGTGCTGGCGCACCACGGTTACAAAGATCGGCGGCTCGTTCTCGGAAAGACCACGCAGCATCTCCGCAGACGCCGCGCCCTTCGCATCGGGAGGCAGCGCCGCAATCTGCGTGGTCAGTCGCTCGATCTGATCCGACGTGAGCGAGGCCTTCAAACCGCTGTCCGATCCGGTCACAGTGCCCGATCCGGTCACAGCGCGGGAGAAGGCGCCCCCGCCGCTTCCCCCGCCGGTGTCGCTCTCTTCCGTCCCCAGGGAAAGGACAACCCGACTTCCGTAGAGATCGGAGATCACCCGCGCCATATCCACTGTGTTGTGATGAAGCAGCGTGAAGACGCGCGTGAATGCCTCTTGAATGACCATCAAGTCTTTTTGAAACGCTTCAGTCGTCATCACGCGGAAGGCTCCGGTTTCCGGGTCTTCCTTGTACCAAAGACCGCCTGCTCTGGAGAGAAGATTGATCGCCTGACGCGCCGTCACGCCCCTCAAAGAGAGACGAATCTCCCTCTTCCCCGCCTCCTCGGAGGCCACGGCGTTGATTCCTGTAGCCTCCGCGATGAGCCGTAGGGCGTCATGTACGCTCATGGGTTTAAGTTCCAGACGGGTAATTCGTGCATCCGCCGCACCCATGTCCTTGCCGCCAGAAATTTGGGCGGCATCCGTCTTCGCACCCATTAAAAAAGCAACAAGGACCATCACCACAAGGCTTCTTCTCATCGGATCTCCATCACGGGGCCGTTCTGACCCATCCGTATCCACACGCTCAAGTCACCGATCTGTTCCACAATCAATTCCACGACCTGCTGCCCCACGCGCAGGCTCATCGTATCCCCCGCGCGAACCACATAAAGGACACCGTCCTGAATCTCCAGCAGGGCCACGGCATTCCCATTCTCGTTTTCGATATAGCCTCGCAGTCGCGGATTGGGCGCCCCGGCCGGCAGCAAGGTTGATCGCGCCGCACCGCCTTGTGGCCGCATGGCGGGCGTGTCCGCAAAGGGATTGCGCGTCGGGTGCAGCGAGACTTCCTCTGCCGGGCCACGCACCGCCATATCTTCTGGCATGGCGCGGCCCACATCGGCGAACAAAAACCAGATCAGTGTCCAGACGACACCCATCCCAACACACAGGGCCCGATTCATCTTCGTCCGATTCATCCTCTTAAACCCCCACAATGCAAAACCCCTGTCTCTTGTGCTACACTCTCCGCATGGCCACTACGACGTTTGATACACATCGATTCGTGCGCAGGTTGGAGTCGGCCGGATTGTCCACGCCCCAGGCCGAATCAATTGCCGATGCCTTCAAAGAGGCACAGGGCGAGTCCGACTGGATCACACGCAAGGACTTGCAGATTGAGTTGGCGCCGATCAAATCCGATCTGTTGCTCCTGAAATGGATGATGGGACTGATGATCGCTGGCATCATCGCGCTCGTTCTCAGATCCTTCTTCCCCACCTCGTAGCCGCCTTCCAAGTCTACCTTCTGCCTGCTGTGGCAATCTGAAAGACGGCCTGAAAAAACGCAAAGTAGACAAACCCCACCATCCCGCCAATGATGAGGATGAGCACCGGCTCCACCCACGCGGAAAGCCTGCGGGTGGCCGCCTGGAGTTGTTGCTCATAGAAGAGGCCCATCTCCTCCAGCACATGCGCCAGGGCGCCGGTTCTCTCCCCCACCGACACCACCTGGGGCACCATGGGTGGAATGATGCCGTGCCGGAGTCCAGCCGCAAGGTCCCCCCCCGCCAGGATTGAGGCCGAAGTCTGAGAAAGACAATGCGCCAACGCTCGATTTCCGATCAGTCCGCGGACGATCCGAAGCGATTCCAGCAACGTGACGCCACTTTCGAGGAGCATGGAGAGTGTCCGACCCAGGTGCGCCATCGCCCCCATCTTCACCAGATTTCCCACAACGGGCAATGCCAGAATTCCCCGATCCAGGATGCGGCGCGTGGGGGCGAGGGTGTATCCCACGCCTCCTGCCACAAGTACACCTAAAAACACCGCCAGCAACCCCATGCCGTTTCGTATAAGAAAGGACGAGAGGTCCACCAAAAACTGGGTGGACGCGGGGAGCGTGGCTTGGCGCGCCACAAAAAATCGAGTAAACGTCGGGACCACCTTCACCACCAGAAAACCGGCCACGGAGATCGCCACCAGCACCACAATGGCCGGGTAGGTGATGCTGGTGAGCAGCGCCGCTTTCAGGGCCGACCATCGCTCGAGGTGTTCCGCCATCCGATCGTAAACCGTATCCATCTCGCCCGATGCCTCATCACTCGCGATCATCTTGACGACAATGTCTGGGAAGAGGTTGCCCTCTTTGGCCATCGCTTGCGACAGGGACGTACCGGTTTGAATGCCGCGTCGCATGCGGTGCAGGGCGGCGGCGAAGCGGGGTCTTGGCGTCGCCCGCGCTGCTTCCTCCAAACATTGTGTCAGCGTGAGGCCAGAACGGAGCATGAGGGCCCCCTGCTGCAAAAACAAAATCCGATCTCGATCGCGCACCGGCAGCAGGCGCCCGAAAAGTCCATACCGTACAAGGGTCGCGGTATGTTTGTTCCCAGGTGGTGTTCCGAGTGTGAGATCCACCGCATCCACCCGGCCCACAGGCTGTGAGACCTCCTCTTCGGCCTCGGTCAGTCTCAGGATAAAAAGCCCTCGCCGCCGTAGCGTTCCCGCCACCGACTTCATGTCGGATGCGGACGCCACACCGGTCTGCTCCATCCCTCCGCGTCGAGGGCCACATAGCGATACTGCATCGTTACCGCTCCGCTTCGTGATGAAAAATCACCGCCTGGGCTTCTTCCAGTGAGGTGATGCCCGCCACTACTTTTGCACAGGCGTCGGTGCGCAGTGTCATCTGCCGCCGTCCGGTATGCTCCTCGCTCTGGGCCACGATTTTCCGCTGCGCAATCTGTCGGGCCATCGTTCGATCCACCCAAAGGGTTTCAAACAGGCCAATTCGTCCCTGAAAACCCTGCCCCAGACACGCGGCGCAACCGGAAGGATCGAAGACCTGCGCGCCCGCCGCCGCTTTTCCCAGCCAGACCGCCTCGTCCGCACGGGGCGGGCGGGGCTTTCTGCACCGGGTACAGAGCTTCCGAACCAGGCGCTGGGCGATCACGGCCGTCAGCGTCTCGCCGATGAGATCGGGAGGACATCCCAGGTTCAGCAGTCGCGTGATGGCCCCACGCGCCGACGCGGTATGGAGCGTGGAGAAGACCAAATGGCCGGTGGTGGCAGCCTTCAGGGCCACATCGGCTGTTTCTGCGTCGCGAATTTCTCCGACCATCAATACGTCCGGGTCATGGCGCAGCAGGGCACGCAGGACGGATGAGAACGTTGTCTTGGTACCGTCAATTTCAATTTGGGAGACGCCTGGAATATGGCACTCGATGGGGTCTTCTACGGTAAGAATGTTCACTTCGGGGCGGTTGATCTCCCGCAGTGCGGCATAAAGCGTGGTGCTCTTGCCCGATCCGGTTGGCCCCGTCAGAAGGATAATGCCGTGTGGCTGTCGAATGGCGGCGCGAAAACGTTCCATCTCCGTCTCCGGCAACCCCAGCACCTCCAGCGTGAGGTTCGACATGGAAGAACCCAGCAGTCGCAGCGTGGCCCGCTCGCCAAAGCGGGTGGGAGACGTGGCAACACGAATATCCACTTCGCTGGGATCAGCCGGGGAAAGCCGATGCGAAAATCCGCCATCCTGCGGACGACGCTGCTCGGAAATATCAAGGCCGGCCAGTACCTTCACGCGGGAAATGACGGCCATACCCTCCTCGCGCCCCAGTGTGGGCTGAGGCTGCATGAGGCCGTCCACGCGCAGACGAACATGAATGCCATCGGCTTGTGGCGAAAAGTGAATATCGGAGGCACGACGCACAAAGGCCTCTTTGAAAATCTGATTCAGCAGCACGGGGGGGGGTTCTACCGTCGTCGTCGGGAGATGCAAACGAGCCTCGGTCATTCCCCCCTCCTCCCCCCGGAGGGCATGCATACGTTCAATCGCCTCATCCAGCGCCACGGGATCGGACAGGACCAGCCGGATTGGACGATTCAAGACTCGCCGAACGGCGTCTACTGTCACCTGATCGTCTGGATCGGCTGTGGCAATGCGGAGGACCGTCTCTTCTTCTGAGAAGGGGAGGATATGGAGGAACGAAATCATCTCTGCAGGCAACTGTCTCAGGGTGTCGTTGGGTACGGACGCGATTTTGCTTAGATCGACAAACGGGATGCCGCGCTGGTCGGCAAAGGCGCGATAGAGTGTGGCAACCGGAAAGCGTCCGTGATGGGTGACCGCCTCCAATAAGCGCGTCCGGCTTCGGCGAGCCGCAAGCCGCAGACCCGCCACGGTGACGGCGTCGAGGAGTCCCTGGTGCATCCCGGCCTCAATAAGTTGTTCGTCCGTAATCATCGGTGCGTTTGCGAAGCGTAGTGTTGCAGTTGCGCGTCCAGAATCGACCCGTCGTTCGCCCATTTCCGGGCTTCACGGGGGTCGAGTTTCCCTTGATGAACCCCTTTCGCCAACCCCTGCTCCATCGTTTGCATGCCATGTACTGCACCGGTTTCCATCGCCGCGTAGATTTGCTGGGGGCGTCCGGTGCGAATGAGATGGGCCACCGCCGGGGTCACCTTCAGGATTTCAACGACCGCCACGCAGCCGCCGCCCAGGCGATGGGGCAGCAGCCGTTGTGCCACCACCGCACGCAACACCATCGAAATCTGCTGGCGTACCGATTCCTGCTCCGATCCTGGAAAGGCCCCGATGAGCCGATCCACTGCCCCCACCGCGCTGCCCGTGTGAAGTGTGGAGAAGACCAGATGTCCCGTTTCTGCGGCGGAAATGGCCGCCCGCATTGTGTCCAGATCACGCATCTCGCCGATGAGCAGCACATCCGGGTCTTCGCGTAGAGCGGAACGCACCGCCTGGGCGAAACTGGGCACGTCGGTGTAGAGTTCCCGTTGATGTATCAGGCTTCGGCTCTGTTGATGTACGTACTCGACCGGGTCTTCAATCGTAATAATATGGCAGCCTCGCGTGATGTTGATCTGATGAATCTGCGTCGCCAGTGTCGTGGTTTTTCCGCTTCCGGTGGGACCCGTCATCAGCACCAGCCCGTCTGGCAAGTCTGCCAGCTCCTTTATTTGCGGGGGGAGTCCCAGTGCCTCAAACGTCCGAATGTGCCGCTCAAGCTGTCGAATGGCGATGGCGATTCGACCCCGTTCCCGATAAAAATGGACCCGAAAGCGTTCCCCGCCGGGCAAGCGGTAAGACAGATCAAGCGCCTGCTCGCACTCGAAGGTCTCTTGCTGCCGTGGGATTAAAATCGCCTGGGCAACCGCGTCCAGCGTCGGAGTGGGACACGCCTTCTCGTCCCACCCATCGGGCAGAAGGTGTATCTCTCCCTGAAGGCGCAGGGCGGATGCCGCTCCAGATGAAAGGTGTAAATCCGAGGCCCCGCGTTTTACACATTCCTGTAAGGCCCACTCAAAATAGGCCTTTGCATCCTGGATCATGGCACTCGAACTCGGAGAGAGCATGGAGAACCTCACTTTTTCACTAAAACGCCAGCGTCATGGTGACAACCAAGCGATTTTCTTCAAAGGCATCTACCTCCGTGGCCTGCGAGGCCTGCGAGGCCTGCGAGGCTTTTGAGGCCTCCGAAGGTTCCAGGGCGTATTCCACAATCGTGACACTTCGTGAGAGCTGTTTGAATCCGCGAAGAAATCGGAGAAACCCAGCATAGGACGTCTCGGCCCGCAGTCGCCTTCTGGGTCGGGCGACCGGTGCGACCGGTGCGACCGGTGCGACCGGCACAGCCAGCGCGGATGCCCCGACTTCAGACGACACGGCGCGCACCCCTTCCACCGGCCGTGCCGGGGGTGTATCGTCCGCATTCGAAAGAATGCGCATGCCACATGTCCTGGCCCATTCCGACACCTCCACCTGAAGACGATAGAGTGCGACCGGGTCTTCCGCAGAAACAAACGCCTTGTCCAGGGTGTCGAGCTGGGCCTGTTCGTGTGCCATGTCCTGCTCGATTTTGCGCAGCGCGCTTTCAAGGTGTCCGGGGTCTTCCAACGGCTCCTCTGGCGATTTCATCTTTGCGAGACGCGCTTCGGCCTCCTGCGTCGTCCGAACAAGAAGCGCTATGTGTGACTGAGCGGGGCGAACGCGCAGGAAACCGTACAGAATCCCCACAAAGAGAACGGCGACGGTCATTACCCCTAAATGCTCTCGGCGGCTCATCTGTTCACTTCCTTGTCCGTACCCTCACGGGACCCACCCACTAAACCGCGAAGGCCCCCCAGCATCTTTTGCGCAAGCGACCGCTCTTCCTCTGGAGGCGTCTCCTGCGGGGGCGGTGGCGTCTTTGAAGGAATCGGAATCAGCCGGAGGGTCATCCGATAGCCTGTCTCACTCGGCGCCACTTCGGACGTCTGCATGGCGTTTTCAAGATGGTGAATCTTGATTCCGAGCGGCGTCACGGCCTCCGACAGCCGCAGGGGAAATCGTGCCAGGGCCTCTTCCGAGAGGGCGTTCGCCTCCACTTGGATCCCTTGCTGCGTATCGGCCACGCGCGTGAGCGTCACCGCATCGGGCAGCGCGACGGTCATCCGATCCAGCAGGGACGCGACCCCTTCGGCACGGCCTGTTCCACGGATCGAAATCTGGCGCTTTCGTTCTGAGAGGGATTGGAGGACGTTTCGGCGTTCGCCCAGCCTCGTTTGAAGCGACGCCACTTCTCTTTGGAGGTCTAAAAGGGCCTGGTCTGTTTTTTCCCGTTCTGAAAGGGTGCGAAGCACGTCGGCGTGGCGCCGACCGAGGGTGTTCCGCTGAAACGCCAGCGTCCCCTCCATAACACCGATACCCAGCAAGGTTAGAATGCACGCCCCCGCCCACCACGCCTGCGGCCTCTGCCAGAGTGGGGGACCGGGGTCCTGCGCCGGAACGCAAGGCGTCCGTTCTCCACCCTCAAAACCCCAGCGATGTCGCGCAGCGCCCAGCATGCCCGACAGCGTGGAGGCATTCATCCCTTCCGGGAGGCGCGCCGTGGGCGCAAGTGTCACGACAATGGGTCGGGCCTCCTGTTTTTGTCGCATGGAGGATATTGCGGGAGAGGTCGGCACCGCTTGCCCTTCTTCCGCCAGGTAGATGGCCCCTTCTTCCTGTCTGGCTTGTTCTGACATTGGGATCGGGTCATCCGGGTTGGCGTAGCGCACTTGCAGAGACGACAGCCGCCCTTTTTCCAGGCGTACGCAACTCATCATGCCGCTGCGGGTTTCGATCACCACGCCTGTGCCGGTGCGACCGGCGCGACCGGTGCGGCTGGCGGGTCCAGTGCTGGAGGTCAGGTCATCGTTGAGTGCGGCGGTGGCACAGCCGACCAGGGGATAGATGCCCTGAAGCGAAAGACCCTGCCCCTCAAAGCGGGTTACCCACCGTAAGCGATCGGCACGTCCCATGCCGCAGACCAACCAGGACGATTGCTGTCCCATGCGGGCCGCACCACGGGAAGACGGCCCAGAAGACTGAGCAGACCAACCACAGACGATCTCATCGTCCGCCGTCTGCAAGCCGATTTGAATGGCCAGACACTCGTCCCGCTGCGCGGGGGTGAGAAAGCCACGCGCCACAGCCCAATCGCCGAGGCGCGGCGCGTTCAACACATCAGACTCCGCCCCCGCGTTGCCCAAAGGACGCCGTACGATCTCCTGAAGGGCCTCTTCCAGTTGATCGGAGCGAAGATAGCCGCGCCGGACGAACACGGCCCCCAATTTCCAGACGCCTACGCGCTGCACAAAAAACGGCTCCATTTCCCAGCGCGCCATCTCCTGCATCTGTGGGTAAGGCCGAAGCCGACCGGGGGACACCGGAAGGTTCAGAAGGGCTGGAATTGCCGTTGCCGTCAACAAGAGCGCCTTTTTTGGCAAAACGCCATGGTCCTTTCGCAATTTGGAGAGGACTTCGGCCAATGCAGCATCGGGATCGGCTTCCCGTGTCACCACGATCTTCTCGAACAAAACTTCCCCCCGCACGGCAGTCAGCACCGCCGCGCGCAGGCCAAACCCGTCCGTCTCCACCCCCAGCAACGTACGGGATTTTGAAAACAGACGTTCAACAAATGCGGTGCGTGTCATGCGTTTCAATTCAGATGGCCTTTGATCTACGAAGAGACCTCAATCTCTTTCGTTTGATTTCCACGGGGCACCTGCTTATAATGTCCGTGAGCCATCATGTTGGGTGTCGCCCTCATCGCCATACCGGAAGAATAGGGAGAAACCATGGAGATCATTAACCTGATTTTTGCGAGTATGGCCGTTTTTGGCGCTGTGGCCGTCGCCTATTTTAAGTATGTGGAATGGCGGGATAAGCATCCACGCTGAACGATTACAGGGTCTCGCATCGCCCCTTCCACACGGCCTTTCCGCTGATTAAAATCACGGCTTCGGTTCCGCGTGAAACGCTGCGTTCTCCGTGCCTTTGTGGTGAACCTCTCTCATCCTTTCTCCTCATCTCCGTCACACCCATCCTGCATTATCGGAGGGTCATCTCGACCACGGGGCGTGTCGTCATCGAAAAGAACGCAACACGTCCGGTCGCGCGGCTGAGGTCCGTATTCAGATAGGGTGCATCGTCTATTGTGTGGGGGACGCCATCGAGATCGCGGATGACCACCAGCAGATGTTCTCCGATTGGAATACGCGTATCGGGTGTCGTGTCTGGAAAGGTTGCCGTGACGGATTCACCCTCTGGAATGATGCCCCCCGCCACGGGGATGGGATCGGATGTGATGCGCCGCCAATTGTAGGCATTCACGGCGTCGGCATCATTTACATAAACCAGTAGCGACACCCGCAGCACCTCAGGCAGCGTGACGCTGATGTTGCCGCCGGAGCGATTGGTGAGCACAACCTGCCAGCCGTTCAGGGCCTGCGTCCAGTCATTTTGAACGACATCGTCACTCATTTCCTGCGCATAACCACCGCCACCCGCCACGCCATCCGCGCCCAGGCTTTCAGATTTAAAATGGGTGGCGTCGGTGGTCACCGACCATCCGTAATTTGGGCCGGTGGGGGTGGAGCCGCGATTTCCCCAGCCGTCGAAGTATCCGCCGCCGCCCACGGGCAGATGCAAATGCGAAGCGTGCCCCTTCATTAAAATTTCCCCTGCACCGCTAAGTGGCACTTCTCCTGCCCCGCCGTTGTTGATGCCGGTCGCAGGATCAGGATCGGGATCGAAGCGAGGCGATTGGACGCCGAAATCGTCAAAATCTGGCGGTTTCTGAAGGAGATTCTGAAGGGTGGAAGGGAGGAGACCATTCTCCACGACATAGCCGGAAAGTCGGACGGATCCGGCGTAGACGTTGCGGCTCTCACCCGTGATCGCGTGGCGAATCTCAAGCAGCCGCGTTCGGGTCTCCTCGTAGCGGAACTGCCCATCGGCGTTCTCCGTGAATGCGACCGTGGAAAGCGCGATCACGGAGAGGATGAAAAGAACCACGATCATCTCCAGTAGTGTCAGGCCGCGTGGATTGTTCAGGTGTTGCATTCTCCCCACATCCCTCCCGTGTGTTGGTTCATTTGAAGAGGCATAAGACGAGATCGTCTGAAGACGGCGGCGGGGCACAGAGGTCGTAGATTGCGCCGTTCTGGTCTGTGGCATCGCAGACCAGATTACCATCCCTGTCGCAGTCATATCGTCCATTTGGCCCCATCCCGACGATGCGGGCCTCCTTTACGTCGGAGGCCCCCTGGTCGTCCAGATCAAACAAAAAATAGGGTCGTCCCCAACGCGGGTGGGGTGTTTCTGCGGGCGCGACACGCCAGACCAGATAGGCCCCGACGGGACTCCCGACAAAGGGATCGGCCACACCCCGCATCTCGGATAACACACCCCCCGCGACCGGGCTGCCCGCCCCATTGGACTGGAGTGCGTCACCCACATCCACCAGGCCCTCTCCCTGCTGCGTCAGATAAGGCCCGCGCCAACCCCGTGCCGTGTCCGTCTGCCATGTCTCAAGCGGATGGCCCGTGTCGGTGAGTGGATTGGCATAGAGGGCGCCAAAGTTAGCGGAAGAACAAAACCACTCACGGCTTTTTCCGAGGGGAAGTACCGCACTGCCGACGGTACCCGTGCAGGGCGTCTCCGGAGCGGCCAACTCAAATGGCCCCTGTCGTGGCAGAAAGCCGGTATCGGCCCTGAATCGGAGGAGGGCGTTTTTCACCTCCAGCATCTCGGTGCG
>CAZQIT010000073.1:0-11907 GCA_964592995.1 uncultured Nitrospirota bacterium
TGCGGGCAGAAGAAGCGAGAAGATTGTTCATGTTCGTCCGATTGCGGGGCAGACGGAAGGCAAATCCCCCGCCGTCGAAACGGTTTCCACGGGCCACTACTTGTAGGGCACCTTTCCCTGGGGGTTCATCCATGAATAACAACCACACAAAGGGCCAACGAGTCGCCCTGTTTGCAAGGCGCGAGGAGCGCGCATACCCTTTGGTATGTAAGCGATGAGCAACGCAGCAAACAGGGATGAATCGGCAGCCCGACTGGGGATGTTATTCATGGATGAACCCCAAACGCCAATGAAAAGAATTTTGGGTACGGAGACGGAGTTTGGACTGTCCGTGAAGGCTGCCGACTCTCCCGATCCCGTCTCCAATGCCATTTTCCTCATCAACAGTTACCCACTCCTCTCCTCCACTTCCGTGCTCTGGGATTATGAGAATGAAAACCCCCTCGTGGATGCGCGCGGCTTTGAAGTGGAGGGCGAACGGGAGCGGCCCAACCCCGAATATAACCGCCTCCTCAATAAGCCCCTCCAAAATGGCGGGCGTCTCTATGTGGATGGGGCGCATCCCGAATATTCAACGCCGGAGTGCACCAACGCGCGGGACATCGTTGCCTATGAAAAGGCCGGTGAGCGCATCCTGGCGCTTTGCAGCGAGATGGCGGATCGGCGAAAAGAGGGAGAAAGCCATTTTTCTGTTTATAAGAACAACACCGACAGTAAAGGCAACAGCTACGGCTATCACGAGAACTATCTGGTTGCGCGCGCCGTGCCGTTTGATCTGATTGTGGCCCAGATGACCCCGTTTTTGGTCACCCGGCAGATTTTTGCCGGAGCGGGGAAGGTCGGCGCGGAAAACAAAACCCCCTGGGTCGATTATCAGATTTCCCAACGCTCTGATTTCTTTGAAGTTTGGATCGACCTCAATACGATGGTCAAACGACCGATCATCAACACCCGTGACGAACCCCACGCCGATGCGACGCGCCACCGGCGTTTTCACGTGATCGTCGGCGACGCCAATATGTCGGAAATCTCCACTTATCTAAAAGTGGGAACGGCGGCGCTGGTGCTTGCGATGCTGGAGGAAGGACGATGCGTTCAGGGGGTCGATCTTGAAAATCCAGTGCAAAGCATTCAAGAGGTTTCCCGCGATCTGACTTTGAAGAAGTCGATCAAGCTGGCGCGGGGTGGAAGGTGGCGGGCCGTCGAAATCCAGCGGGCCTATTGGGAAGCGGCGCGTCTGCATTTTGCGGACAGCAACGATCCTACAATCCAGGATGTCATCGCGCGGTGGGGCGTTGTCCTGACGGCGCTGGATGAAGATCCCATGCAGTTGGATCGGGAGTTGGATTGGGTCATCAAGAAACGTCTGATCGAATCGTACATGAAACACAAAACATGCGGCTTTCAAGACCCGCGCATTGCCATGATGAACCTGCAATATCATGATGTAACAGAAGAGAAGGGGTTATATCACGCATTAGAGCGGAGTGGCCATGTTGAGCGGTTGCTCACGGATGCGGCGTCGCTGCATGCGCAGGAATATCCCCCCACCGACACCCGTGCCTATTTTCGAGGGACTTGTCTGAAAAAATTTCCAAAAGAGGTCTACGCCACCAGTTGGACGTCTATCCTTTTTGACGTGGGGGACAAAACGGTGAAACGACTTCCCCTGATGGACCCGTTGAAGGGGAGCGCCGCATTGGTGCAGTCGCTTCTGGATCAGTCCAGTACCGTTGCGGAGTTGCTTGAGAAGATGGCAATGTAACGGTTTCTGCACGGCAGATGATGCGGGTCTTCGTCGCGTGAGGACCGCGTCCGGAAGGGAGGGCGTTGAAGATGGCGAAGCAGGAACAGAAAAAAAAGAAGGAGTCCAAACCGTCGGAAGAAGCGGTCACGGCCAGCGCGGAGGTGATCGAAAAAGGAAAAAAGACGGAGGAAGAGCTGGATGCGCTGATGGACGAAATTGATGATGTTCTGGAAGAGAATGCGGAAGAGTTTATTAAAAATTATGTTCAAAAAGGAGGCGAATAGACGCCATGATCCCGTATGACGATTGGGGCTCCAGTTTCCATCAATGGCTGACCTCGCAATATCCACATCTGCTTCCCCCCTCCGGGTTCACGCAGACAACGCCGGGTGAACGGCAGGATTTTCCGCTGATTCCGCATGGCACGACGGTGCTGGCCCTGCGTTACGCAGGAGGCGTCGTGATGGCCGGAGATCGGAGGGCTACCGAAGGATATTCCATTGCGGAGCGCCGCATTCAGAAGGTGCACAATGTGGATCGCGTTTGCGCGGTGGCTTTTGCGGGCGCCGCAGGGCCTTGCCTGGAGCTGACCCGTCTTTTTCAGATTGAGCTTGAGCATTATGAGAAGCTGGAAGGGGCGGAACTCTCCATCGAAGGCAAGGCCAACAAGCTGGCTCAGATGATTCGGGGGAACCTCCCGATGGCGATGCAGGGAATGGTGGTGATTCCCATTTTGGCCGGTTACGACGACAAACGCGGGTGCGGACGGATTTTTAAATACGATGTTGCGGGGGGGCAGTATGAAGAGTTGGAATACTGCTCCATCGGTTCCGGGGGAAAAGACGCACGGGGGACGCTGAAAAAGATCTTTAAAAAAGATCTGTCGCAGGAGGATGCGATTCGTGTCGCCGTTGAAGCCCTGTACGACGCGGCGGAAGGGGATATCGCAACGGGGGGACCGGACATCGTCCGAGGCATTTTCCCCACCGTCAAAGTGATCCACACGCAGGGGATTCTGGATGTTTTGGATGAGCAGGTGAAAAGTTGCGTTCACGAAATAATCGTGCGCCAGAGAGGAGAGTAGATGCCGCTGCCCTATTATGTGTCGCCCGAACAGATCATGCAGGACAAGGCGGAGTACGCCAGGAAGGGCATTGGCCGGGGACGCTCCATTATTGTCATGGAATACGACGAGGGCATCCTGCTGCTGGCGGACAACGCCAGTTCGCTGAACAAAATTTCAGAGGTATACGACAAAATCGCCTTTGCGGGCGCGGGGAAATACAGCGAGTTTGAAAACCTCAGAAAAGCGGGGATTCGCCACGCCGACATGAAAGGCTATCTCTACAGTCGGCAGGATGTCACGGCGCGTTCGCTGGCCAATGCCTATTCGCAAATGCTGGGCACGATTTTCAGTCAGGACACCAAACCGTTTGAAGTCGAAATCCTCGTGGTTGAAGTGGGAGCGGAAGCGGGCCACGATGAACTCTACCGGATTTCGTTTGATGGCAGTATCTTTGACGAAAAGGGATTCACCGTCATTGGTGGAAAAGCAGACACCCTCTATACTTTTCTGAAAAGTCGCTATACGCGTACCTCCTTGCAAGAAACGATGCGTCTGGCCATCAAGACACTGGGAGAAGGCTACCAGCAGGAGGTTACGCCGGACGGTCTGGAAGTGGCCATCCTGGAACGCAATCAGACCGGTCGGTCGTTCCGCAGGCTCCCTCCCGACACCTTCAAGACATACTTTCAAGTCCCGGAACCCGCAACACCGGGTTGATCCTGGTATTGTGGAGAGCTTGTGAATGCGGACATCTTGTCCGGGCACAAGTCCGCTCCGAGTACCCGACCCGCAATTGGCCCCCCTCTTTTGTGGGGGGTTGACCTGCTTGATCCTCTCCCGTATAGTGGCCCGAAATCGGCTCAATCCAAGGTGAGTTTCTGGCCGACCGACAACAGCGTTTTAGTGGAGGTTTTGAAAAATGAAAAAAGCAGGCATCCTGTTTTTATCCGTGATGATCGGACTCAGCGCGAGCTGCAGCGACGGACGAATCGATCTGGGTAATGAAGATGAGGTCCGGACGCAAGCCTCCGGCACCATCGCAACCTGGGCCGGAGACGGCACACAGGGATTTGACGGCGACGGGAATCACCGGACAGAAAGTTGGTTTTACCATCCAATGGAAATGGCCTTCGCGCCCGACGGAAGCGCCTACATTTTGGACTGGAATAACCACAGGGTTCGCCACACGACAACGGATGAAACCCTAGAGACGGTGGTTGGAAAACAGTTTCCGAGTGATTGGCCTTGTGCGGACCCCTCTGACCTGAACAACTGCGATGTTCCAATGACCGAAACGTTGCAGGGTCTGGATGTAGGGCTGAACCATCCACAGGATATCCTCTTTGCGCCGACGTTTGGCGATGTCGCACACATTGCGGCTTGGCATAACCACAAAGTCGAACGATACAACACCTCCACGGGAGAGTTGAGCGTTCTCGCGGGGTCGTCGGTGGGATTTTCGGGAGATAGTGGCCCTGCCCTGAGTGCAAAGTTCAACTTTGTTTCCTCTTTGGTGGCCGATTCCGCTGGAAATATTTTCGTGTCCGACCAGAGAAACAACCGAATCCGCCGGATTGCCAACGACTCGACTCGGACCATTATAACCGTTGCGGGTTCCGGCCCTGCGGCATTTTCTGGCGATGGCGGCCCTGCCACGGCCGCAAAATTTGCCTTGACCGCCTACAATGACGCGGGGGGTGCGGACAACCCGAATCCTGGAGGGGGTCTTGCCCTGGATGCAGCGGGTAACCTCTATGTGGCGGATACCTCGAATCACTGCGTCCGGAAGATCAGTCATGGCGGTGATGGCGTTATTTCAGGTGACGTCACGGAGACCATTACGACGGTGGCCGGGACCTGTGGACAGACGGGAAATGGCTACAGTGGTAATGGCGGGTCGGCGGTGAGTGCGAAGCTGAATCTCCCCTCTGACCTAGAGGTTGGTCCCGATGGGCGTCTTTACATCGCCGAGGTGGACAATCATGTCGTTCGCGCCGTCGATCTTGCCACGGGGATCATCAACACGGTTGCGGGTACGGGTGTGAAAGGGTTTTCGGGAGATGGCGGACAGGCCACATTGGCCCAGCTTCGCTCTCCGTACGGGATTGCTTTTGATGCAACGGGGAATCTCTACATTGTGGACACGGAGAATAACCGCATACGGGTCGTGGCGAAGTAAATTCCATCGGGGTCAATGGCAGTTAATGTCCATTTGGCGGAACATTGAAAACACCGCCTCTAAATCAGGAGTGACAAATGAAACAGATCGTTAATATGGGTTCGGGCAGGGTGGGACAGGGTGTCTCCAGTGTTTTTTTAATCATGCTGATGCTTCTGGTGGGTTGCGGCGGTGGTGGAGGGGGTGGCGGAGATAACACGGACACCGATGGGGATGGCGTGGCCAATGCGACGGATAACTGTTCGGATGCTGCCAACGCAGACCAGGCGGATGCCGACGGAGATGGCTTAGGCAGCGCCTGCGATTCGAGCGAGGGGGCCGCAAAAGGCAGTAGCCTTGTGACGGGCACAGGAGACAATGCAACCGATTCTGTGGATGCGGATGCTGATGGCGCCACAGATGCCCCGATTCCGGCCCTGAGCGCGAAGTTTTCCCAGCCAATGGATATGGTGCTGGGTCCGGATGCTCGGTTGTATATCATGGATTGGAACGGCCACAAGGTGCGCGCGCTCAGTGCCGATGGGACAACCGTGGCCTTTGTTGCCGGTACGGGATTTGTGGGCGACAAATGCGAAGAGTCCCCGCTCCCTACAGACGGTTCCTGCCTTGCGACCCGTCAGCAACTCAATCACATGTTGGAGGTTGCGTTCCACCCGAACAATCCGAATCAGATGGTGATTGCCGCGTGGCACAATGCGAAAATATACCAAGTCGATCTTACAACCGGGGTGCTGAAGAATATCTGCGGCAGTGGGGCGAGAAAGTTTTTTACAGGCATCGGTAGTACCTGCAAGGACGCTGCGGGCGCTGACTTGGTCTCAATGGACCTCCCCGGCAGCGTGGTCTATGACAAGTTTGGGAACCTGTTTATCGCGGAACAGGCCAGCCAAGTGGTACGTCGGATTGGTGCCTCGGATGGGATTTTAAAGACCGTTGCGGGCACCTGTACAGTTTCTGGAACCGCCACAGGGTGTCCCACTGGACAAGGGTATACGGGGGATGGTGGGCCTGCGACCGCTGCGAAGCTGGATATGCCGTTTGGACAGGTGGCCGATCCGGCGGGGAAAATCGTGTTCGGACCGGACGGTAGTCTCTACATTGCCGACACGGGGAACAATCGGATTCGGCGTGTTGTTCCCGGAGCGGACGGCGTTATTGATGGAGCTTCCGACGAGATTATTACCACGGTTGCGGGCAATGGAACAGCGGGTCGTGCGGGTAATGGGGGTGCGGGGACATCTGCAGAAATCAATCAACCCCGTGATATCGACGTGGCGTCGGATGGTACGCTCTACATCGCAGATACGAATAACCACTGTATTCGGAAGGTCACGCCTGGCGCAGATGGCGTTGTGAGTGGCGCTCCGGATGAAACGATCACCACTTATGCCGGTCGGTGTGGGACAAAAGGCTATGAAGAAGGTCCGGCGACTTTGGCCTTGTTCGATACACCCTATGGCATTGAGTTGAACGATGGCACGGGCAACTTGTATGTTGCTGACACCCTTAACGACAGGATCCGCGTGATCGGGGCGCCTTGATGGTGTTGCCCCGTTCAGGCTTGACAATGTTCTGGAAGCGGCCTGTCCAAGTTGGTCTAAACATAAGCAAAGGAGGGGTGATGAAACGGGTTGTGTGGATGTCGCTTGTTGTACTCATATACGGGTGTGGTGGGGGGGGTGGCGGCAACAGTAGCGGTGGGGACACGGACCCAACGTTACCCTTTCCTGCCACGCTTTCCAGTATCCAGGAAAAAGTGTTTACCCCCACTTGCGCACTGGTGTGCCATAAACCGGGTGGAGAAGGGGTTGATAACACCGCCGTATCGGGTGGAATCTCCCTTGATTTGTCTTCCAAAGGAATCTCGTTCGACCGTTTAGTCAATATTGAGAGCACGATTGGCGACATTTGTGGTGCGACACCGGTGGAGGATGGCGACCTTCCCTGTGGAGATCGCGTGGAGCCGGGGGACCCTGATCGGAGTTGGCTGATCGTCAAGTTGGAAGGAACCCACCCGCGCATTGGCACAAGTGCCGGAGATCGGATGCCACTCAATTCACCTGCGTTGGGTGATGATGTCATCGGGGTTATCCGTCAATGGATTAAAGAGGGTGCACCGAATAATTAACATCAGACGGGGGCCTGTCTTGTCTCGACAGGCCCCCGTCTCGTTCGAAGATATCATTCCACGCGCATCCCGTCCGCACTTGGGTTTTTAAGTTCAGAAATTCTGAATTCCTCGTAGTGCGATCATCCCCCGCTTCATCCGGCCTGGATCACTCCCCCTGCAAGGGGACCTTCTGCGGAATGACACAGCCGGGGAACCTTCCTTGACAATCCCGTGGGTCTTCCATACAATCCCCGCTGGTCAAACATGAGGCCCCACTGGTCAAACATGAGGCCCCGCTGGTCAAATATGAGGGATGGCGGTTCACAATAGAAGATGAATGGGGCTGGCCAGGATATCGCTATGATGCGGCTGGCGCTGGCCGAAGCACAAATGGCGGCAGACCGGGGGGAGGTGCCAGTCGGCGCCGTTTTTGTTTTTGAGGAGTCGCTGGTGGCCCGTGCCGGAAATAGCCGAGAAGCCGATGCAGATCCGACCGCACATGCCGAAATGCGGGCGCTTCGGGGAGGGGCCGAGCGGTTAGGCCGCTGGCGTCTGGGTGGAACATTGTATGTGACGCTGGAACCTTGCGCGATGTGCGCGGGCGCGCTGATTCTGGCGAGGGTGGATCGTCTGGTCTTTGGTGCCGCCGATCCGAAGGCGGGCGCCTGCGGTTCCTGTATCGACGTCATTCGCGCCCCTTATACAAATCACCGGATTGAAGTTGTCGGTGGCCTTCTGGCGGAGGCATCCGCAATATTCCTCCAGGTTTTTTTCAGACAACGTCGGGGCGGTGCTGCGCACGGCAATGCACTTTGACCTGTGGCATAGCGGATTTCCCGTAAGCAGTGTGACGCCAGCCCCTCTAAATGGAGAGATGGCCGAGTCCGGTTGAAGGCGTCTGACTCGAAATCAGATGTGGGGGTAACTCCACCGGGGGTTCGAATCCCTCTCTCTCCGCCAGTCCTGCCGGACGGCAGTCCTTCCGGATGACAGTCCTGCGGACGGCAATGCGCTTCGCGCACCGGACAAGGACAGATGGTTTAAGTCGAATGGTTTTATATGGAGAGATGTCCGAGCGGCTGAAGGAGCACGACTGGAAATCGTGTAGGCGGACAAAATCTGCCTCGGGGGTTCAAATCCCCCTCTCTCCGCCAATTCTGCACCGTCCTGCTGGCGGTGCGCTTCACGCACCGGACCAGGACAACCGTTCTAAGCGGCGTTGACATGGCCCTCTCAAAATAGATGAAAGATCTCGGATGACATCGACTCCTCCCTCGTCCACTGCGCCTGCCGCGTCGGAGTTGCGGCGCGACGTTTCAATCTGGGGGTCATTTAGCTGGGGCTATGCCGATGTGGGCGCCGATGTCTATGTGGCGCTGGGCCTCGTGGTTGGCGCGGCACAGGGTGCGGCGCCCTTGGCCTTTCTGGTCGCGGGCTTCGTCTATATTCTGGTGGGGCTGGCCTATACGGAGATGGCCTCGGCCTATCCCGTCGCGGGCGGCGGCCAGTATTACACCCTTCGCGGCTTGGGCGACATCTGGGGCTTCATTACCGGTGCGGCCCTCCTGCTGGATTACACCATCTGCATCGCCCTCTTTGCCGTCGCCTCTGCGGGATATATCAACTTCTTCTTCCCGTCGATCCAAAACTCCGCCATCGACATCGGCCCCTTTCAGGGCGTCAATCTCCCCTGGCTGGGCGAATCGCTGGGCCTCATCTTCCTTCTGATGATCTTGAACATTCGCGGCGTCCGCGAGTCGTCTCTGTTTAACGAGTTGATTGGCGCAGTGGACATGGTGATGGAAACCGCCATTATCGTCTTCGGCTTTCTGTTTGCCTGGAAGCCGGAGATGGTCGTCTTCCAGTTCCAGACCGAGTTCCCCTCCACCGAGCAATTTTTTTACGCCGTGTCGGTGGCCATCATTTCCTACGTGGGACTGGAATCCATCTCGCAGGCCGCCCAGGAGACGCGCCGCCCGGCGACGATCATTCCGCGCACGTCGGTGTCGCTCATTATCGTCGTTTTGCTTTTTGCGCTGGCCTTCCCGACGCTCAGTCTGGGCGTGCTCCCCTGGCAGACGCTGGCGGAGCACCAATCTGATCCCGTGGCCGTTCTGGCCAGTCACATTCCCTATATCGGATTTCTGGCCGGTCAGGCCGCCGCCGTCCTGGGAGCCACGATTGTGCTCATCTCGGCCAACACCGGCGTAATGGGGGCCTCGCGCCTCAGCTACAGCATGGGCGAGTTTAAGTTAATCAACCCCTGGTTCAACGTGGCACATGCCCGATATCATACGCCGGTGCGCAACATTCTCTTCTTCTGCGGCGTGGCCGTGGCGCAGGTGCTGTTCGCATTTTCGTTCGGCCCGAAGGCGATGGACACGATGGTGAACATGTACGCCTTTGGGGCGACGCTGGCCTACCTGATGGGTTTTGTCGCCCTGATCGCCCTGCGCATCCGCGACCCCTACACGCCGCGACCCTACAAAATGCCGTGGAACGTTCAAGTTGGAAAGATTTCAGTGCCCGTTCTGGGCATCATCGGACTTTTTGCGACGGCGGCGCTGCTGGGGGTCGTGATCTGGACCCATCCGATCGGGCGGATTGCAGGGCCGGGCTGGATTTTGGGCTGGCTGGGCTATTATTTGTGGTACCGATGGAAGAGCGGCCTCCCCGTCTTTGGCAATCAGAAGCGGGACTGGGAAACCGAGCAGATGGAGATCCTGAAATCTGCGGAAGAGTTCGATCTTTTGGAGCAATATAGAGTGGCGCTGGCCGAACGCGACAAGTCCAAGCGGACGGCACATTTTACGTAACAGTTTTTGTGCAGGCGTCACTCCCAGTGAAAGCACGTGGGAGTGGCGTCCTGATGGATGCAGCAGGCTTTTATGCAACGACTCACTTGGATTGACTATGGCCGGTTGCTAAACATGGCGCTCGCGCTTTTGGCGGGCGGGATCATGCTCTATCGCGCCGTAGTTCGGGACGCCCCCTGGCCCGCCTATCTGATGGGGGGGCTGTTTCTGCTCTTCGGCGGCCATCGGCTCGTTCTGCTCTTAAAAAAAGGTAGGGGCACGGCATGCCGTGCCCCTACGGACGCATGAACATGCTTTTAGAAATTCATCCGCTGGGGGCGCTCATTGCCGCAGGCTTCGTCGGAACGCTGGCGTCCGTGCTCTGGTGGATGCTCCATCCGCCCGCCCTGATTCCAGCGGCGGCGGCCAAGGCCCGTCAGTCGCTCTTTGCCGTCAAGAAAATCCTGGTACCGACGATCGGCCTGCCCTACGCAGAACGCGGCGTGGAGTTAGCCTGCCGCCTGGGGGACGATCAACATGCGGAAATTCTGTTGATCTACGTGGTGGAGGTGCCGCGCACCCTGCCGCTGAACGTCCCGCTGCCGGAGGCGGAGCAGCAGGCGGCGGAGGCCCTGGAGCGGGGGGCGTCGATTGTGACCCTGCATAAAATTTCGGTGACGAAGATCGTTCAACGGGCACGGCTGGCGGGCGAGGAGATTGCCAAGATCGCCAAAGTCCACGATGTGGACATGATCGTGCTGGGTCTGCGCTCCGAAGAGGAAGGCTTGCGCGGCGCGGCGCTGGGCAAGACATCGGACAGTATCCTGCGCAATGCCCCCTGCGAGGTGGTCATCAACAAGCTGCCCAAGGCGTGGGTGTGAAAGTGGTCAGTGGTCAGTCAGCCGGGGCCAATAACAGAGGCAGGCTTTGCGAACTCTTGATTTATCATCGCGAGAACCACGAAGGGTTCGTGGCGATCTTGTTATAAGGAGGTGAGATGCGGATCGTGGTTTTAGGGGCGGGGCGGCTGGGGTCGCGCCTGGCCAATACCCTGGTGGCGGAAGGCCACCAGATTGAGGTCGTGGATCAGGATGACACCAAGTTCAAGAGTCTGGAGGAACATCCCAACCTCCATTACATCACGGGGAATATCTTCGACGAGGAGACCGCCCTGTCGGTTTTCTCGGAGCCGCCCGACGTGTTCATCGTCGTGACCGGCAAGGACAACGTGAACCTGATGGTGGCGCAGGCGATGCAGCGGCAATATCACCTCCCCCGCGTGTTGGTGCGGGTATTTGATCCGACGCTTGCAGGGGTCTACGCCGACCTCGGCATTGAGACGGTCTGCCCCACGAACTTTGCCATCCAGGAAATGCGCAGGATGATTCAGGTGGGAGGATAAGGGATGTATATCATCGTGATCGGCGCGGGAAAGGTCGGGTCCAATCTCACGCAGTTTCTGCTGTCGGAGGGGCACGAGGTGCTTCTGATTGAAAAGGAACGGGGTAAGGCGCGAGAATTATCGACGCGATTTAAGGAATCGTTTTTGGAAGGCAATGGCGCACGGGTGAGTGTTCTGCGGGAGGCGGGCGCGAATCGGGCGAACGTGCTGGTGGCCGTCACCGGCACCGACGCGGAAAATCTGGTCATCTGCCAAGTGGCAAAGTCGGTTTTCAAATGCCCGCGCACCATCGCCCGCGTCAACAACCCCGCGAACGAATCGCTCTTTTCCGCCTTGGGCGTGGACGCCACGGTTAGCGCCACCCGCCTGATCGACTCCCTCATCGAAGAGCAGGTGAAGGCCGACGACATGGTCATCCCACTGGTGACACTGCCGGGAGGGGTTGAAATTATTGAGGTGGAACTCTCCGCCGTATCCGGCATGGTGGGCAGGAAGATCAAAGAGACGCCCCTGCCGGAGGGGGCCACCTTCATCGCCATTCTGCGCAACGAGGCGGTCATCCTTCCCCGTCCGGAAACCACATTTGAAAAGGCGGACAAGGTGGTGGT
>CAZQIT010000074.1:0-3012 GCA_964592995.1 uncultured Nitrospirota bacterium
CTTTGAACATGCAGCCAGGGAGATGGAACTGGAGTTTGCCTATCTCGACTTCCTCATCCAGCCGGCGTTCAACGTTCGGGCAGGGGCGATGTTGATGCCGGTCGGACCCCTCAACGAGTTCCACGAGCCGCCGCTCTTCTATAGCGTCGAGAGGCCCTATGTACAGCGAACGATCATCCCTACCACCTGGCAGGAAGGGGGTGTCGGGGTATTTGGAACGCTTTCCGATTTCAAATACCGGGCCTATGTCGTCTCCGGCCTTTCCGCATCGGGTTTTAGCGCCACAGACGGCATCCGGAAAGGGCGTACTGCCGTCAACAATGCGCCGAGTGAAGCATTGGCCTTCACCGGCCGGTTGGAGTATGTGGGCGTCCCAGGGCTTTCGATTGGGGCTTCTGCCTATCACGGGGGGGCCGATCAGAAAAAAACAACCGACACCACCCAGGATGGCGTAAAGGTCTCGCTCTGGGAAGGCGACATTCGTCTCAGAAAGGCGGGGTTTGATCTGCAAGCCCTCTATGCCCAGGTGAATGTAAGCGATGCGGAAAAGATCATACACGAAACCGGCGTGTCGGTCGGCATGCCGGTCGGCGTGGGTGAAAAGATGGTCGGTTATTCCGTCGAAGCCGCCTACCATCTACTGCCCGTCATTCACCCCGACACCACGCAAGACCTAGTGCCGTTTGTGCGCTGGGAGCAGTTCAATACGCAGGAGAAGACGCCATCTGCCTACGCACCCGACCCCAAAAATGATCGCTCTGTTCTCACCTACGGTCTAGCCTATTACCCCATTCCCGACGTGGCCGTAAAGGCCGATTGGGAGAATTGGGAGGACGAAGCGGGCGCGGACGGAACTCGGTTTAATCTGGGCCTGGCCTACATGTTTTAGTCCTGCGGACGCACACACCCCAAGAAAAAGTGGCTAGCGGTTTAACACCCAACGCCCGGCAACGAGCACTCTCTCGTTGTCCGGGCTTTTTTATTGCGGTGGAGTAACGGCGTCTTTTTTAAAATGAGGGAGGATAACGATGAATCGTGTGAACGAAAATATCAGTACATCATGCCTGACCCCGTTACGATGACCCTATTACTCAAGCGTTCTTCAATATCTCATCAACGCTTGGGCTATTCGTCAGAGCACTTTCTTCTTCGGGGGACATAGGGGGTGGGACTCTGTCGTGTCAGACATAACAATACCTTCAATGAAAAGAGATCGAATCGGCTCTTGACTCATTTTAAGCTCATCGTGGAGGGGTACTTCGTGGATTAAAACAGCCTATCTTATCATCCAACCCTCATTACGATTTCCTGTGTATCACGTTTTACGCCACCTCCTGCATAGGTCGAGTGCGAGGGATCGGAAGTGGGCGTCCCTCCGCTTCAAGATGACGGATGACATCCTCAACCACCTCGCGTAATTCACGATATAGTTTTACGGGGTCATCTCCATGTATTCCAGTAATCAAATCAGGGCATTTCCCAATATAAGTTTGATCTTCTTTGCTCCACTCGACCCATTTATGATATTGCTCTTTCCCTTTCATTTTTCTACCCCCTCTATCGCTTGTTTCACTTGCCTTTCTTGATAAGGCTTGGCATCGTCGCCACTTTTTCCGCTGAGTGTTACAGCGCCAGCATATTGGACATGCGCATACTTACGATGTGATCCTTTGCCACCGCCTGATATTTCATAAAATCCAGATTTCTTTAGATCTTGGATAAGTTCTCTTATTTTCTTGCCATTTCCTGCGGTAGCCTCCAGCTCCCGTACACTTCTCAAGGAATCCCTCATCCTCATGCTAACGCAAGCGGCCTATAGAAAAATCGGCTCATCATGGAATCGAGTGGGTCATTTTATATCTCTTTGAGCATACAAGTCGAGATTTTAAGTCGGAGATATTCCTCATCACAACTTACTCCATGTTTTTACCCGCTCGATTCCACGATGAGACAAAGAAAGGCGTACGCTGTGTTTGCGCTGATTGTAAAAGGGGGAATTATCACTCGCGCCTCTACCGTAAATCCTGAAAAAGTGCCCCCCCATCGCCCTCCCCGCCCGTTAAAACCACTTGACAACCCTATGCTGAATTTGATAATCATTATCAATGTCAATTGTGACGGAGACTGACATGCAGACAAAAGAGAACGACCTGCTCCAGGAACATATTGCAAAGCACCATCTAAAGATCACAAAAGAGCGCGAAACGGTACTTCGGGCCTTCATGGAGGCACAGCGCCATGTGACGGCGGAAGAGCTTCACGACGACCTGAAAAAAAATGGCCTGACCATCGGCCTGGCCACCGTCTATCGGACCTTGAATTTGTTTTGCCAGTGTGGACTGGCGGAACAGCGGCAGTTCGGCGACGGTCATGCGCGCTACGAACTGACCTATAACGTTACGCATCATGACCATCTCATCTGCACCCAATGCCATCAGATTACCGAATTTGAAAATCTGGACATTGAACGACTCCAGGAAAAAGTGGCGGCCCAACATCACTTTACGATCTACCGTCACAAGCTGGAGCTTTACGGACTCTGCGCGGCGTGCAAAGAGGCCAAGACAAACCGGATCAACCCATAACAGAGGAGAGAAATAACATGACCCAGAATAAAAGCAACCGACGCCTGTTTTTGAGCGCTGCACTCAGTATGATCATGCTGACATGGGCTATTCCACCAACGCACGTTGCAGCGCAGGAGACCCCCTCCGCCCTGACCTGGCATGGTTATGGGGAACTGCACTACAGCAACCCCAAAGGCTCCTCCGTACCGGAGGATGGCGCCCCGGCCCAGATGGATATGCACCGCATGGTCTGGGGATTGAGTTATCAGTGGAATGACCAGATCAGCCTTCACACGGAGGTAGACTTTGAACATGCAGCCAGGGAGATGGAACTGGAGTTTGCCTATCTCGACTTCCTCATCCAGCCGGCGTTCAACGTTCGGGCAGGGGCGATGTTGATGCCGGTCGGACCCCTCAACGAGTTCCACGAGCCGCCGCTCTTCTA
>CAZQIT010000075.1:0-6701 GCA_964592995.1 uncultured Nitrospirota bacterium
TCATTCACCTCCTTTGTTTGACTTAGGGGAAGCGCACCTATTCCACGCGCTCCACCATCAAGGCGATCCCTTCGCCGCCGCCGATGCAAAGGCTGGCTAGGCCCCGCCGTTTTCCAAGCGTTTTTAGGGCGTAAAGCAGCGTGGTGAGAATCCGCGCCCCCGTGGCCCCAAGCGGATGGCCCAGGGCAACGCTGCCTCCCCAGACGTCCACCCGATCCCCATCCAGCCCCAACTCTTTCTGAACGGCCAACGAGGAGACGGCGAAGGCCTCGTTGATCTCAAAAAGATCAATGTCGGACAGGGCAAAACCGGTCTTTTTAAGCAGCCGTTGAATGGCGTCCACCGGCGCCATGGTGAACCACTCCGGCGCCTGGGCGCAGGAGGCGTAACCCACAATCCGGGCCAGCGGGCAAAGGCGCATCTCGCGCGCCGCTTCGGCAGACATAACCACCAGCGCCGCCGCGCCGTCGGCAAGGGATGAAGCATTGGCTGCCGTCACGGTGCCCCCCTCCTTAAAAACTGGCTTGAGCGAAGTGGCCTTGGTGGAATCAAACCGGCTCGGTGCCTCATCGGAAGAGACAATCTCCACGCGCGCACCCCGCGAAACGCGCACGGGGAGCACCTCCTCCTTAAAGGCCCCGGTGCGTTGCGCCGAGAGCGCCCGACTGTAACTGACGGCGGCGAATCGGTCGATCTCCTCCCTAGAGAGACCGTACTTTTCGGCGCAGCGCTCCGCTTCATACCCCATGTGGCAATTGCCGTACACATCCCACAGGCCATCTTTGACCAGGCTATCGGTCAACTGGCCGTGGCCCAGGCGGTACCCGCTTCGGGCCTTCAAGACCTCCGTTATGAATTTCGTGTATAATCCGTCGCTCTCTAACCGACCACCCCCATGAACAGGAGGAGATAATGCGATTGGCAAACAAAGTGGCGCTGATTACAGGCGGCGGCAGAGGCATCGGCCGGGCCACGGTCGCCCGCTTCCTTATGGAAGGGGCCAAAGTGGCCTTCTCCGACATCAACCGTCAAACCGGCGAGCAGGCGGCAAGCACCTTGCCCGTGGTTGCGGATGCCCCGCTCTTCATCGAATCCGATGTAACCGACAAGGCTAAGGTGGCGGCGATGGTGCGCCAGGTCATCGAACACTTCGGACGGATCGACATCCTCATCAACAACGCCGGAGTCACCCGAGACTCCCTCTCGTGGAAGTTGGACGAAACGGAGTTTGACCGGGTCATCGACATTAACCTCAAGGGGACGTTCCTCTGCTCGCAGGCGGTCTTTGAACCGATGAAGGCCCAAGGGAGCGGGAGAATCATCAACACCTCTTCCGTGAGCGCCATGGGGAACATCGGCCAGGTGAATTATGCGGCGGCGAAGGCGGGCATCATCGGCCTGACCAAGACGCTGGCGCTGGAATTTGCCAGAAACGCCATCACCGTCAACTGCGTCGCCCCCGGCTTTACCGAGAGCGACATGACCGCAAACATCCCGGAAAAAATCCGAGATGGCATCGTCTCTAAAATCCCACTCGGACGCATGGCTCAGCCCGAGGAGGTTGCCGCCCTACATCTCTATCTTGCCTCGGATGAGGCAAGATATGTCACCGGCCAGGTCTTCTTCATCGACGGCGGCCTGACCGTCGGATTCTAATTGCTTCTCAAGCATACGATTCACGAACGCTTGGGTGGCAGTGCTTTGTCTCCAAAACAGCCGCGCCATTTTCCATGATAGGACCCTCCTAATGCTGGTTCATAGACCGACCCCGTAGATTCAAGATGACCTTTCAACGAGCCAGTCGACCACTTTGGGCCAGAGGGCCGATCGGGCATGTGCTCCGATGGTCATGCCGACGTGCCCCCCCGCCGCAAAAGGCAGCAGTGTTTTATCCTGGCTTGAAATCGCGGTATTAAAAGCCCGGCTGGATTGGGGCGGGACAATGTGATCCCCTTCCGCGAAAATGTTTAAGACCGGACACCGAATGCTCCTAAGGTCCACCAACCGCTGCCCCAGTTTCATTCGATTCTGAATGAGCAGATTTTCCTGATAGCACCCCTTCACGAATTCCCTGAAGACCCCCCCGGGCTGCGGAATCCCATCCGCAATCCATTGTTCCATGGCGCAAAACAACTCCGCCTGTCCATGACTTTGCCGGTTCTCCAAAAGACTCCAGGAGAACTGCACATATTTGTCCATGAGGTTGTAGATGGGGCGGAGCATCGCGAAGGCCCCGTTCAGAACCGACGCGGGGACATTGCCGTAGGTTTCGACCATCTTGTCCACGTTAAAGAATTCCTTTTTGGACCACAAATTCAAAAGTCCGTCCACCTCAAAATCGATCGGGGCCGCCAGCAAGAGCAGATTGCGGACCTGCTCCGGATGGAGCGCGGTGTACATGGCCGAGAAAGTGCCGCCCTGACAATAGCCAAACAGGGAGACCTGTTCCGCCCCGCTTTGGTGCCTGACCTGCTGGACACAATCGTGAAGCGCGCCACCGATATAATCTTCCAGCGTTCGATCGCGGTCTCCCGCGTCGGGCGCACCCCAGTCGATGAGATAGACCTCGGCCCCCCCACTCAGGAAATGCTCCACGACGCTTCTCCCCGGAAGCAGATCTAAAATATAGGGCCGATTCACCAGGGCATAGACCATCAAGAGGGGGGTGACGGGGCGCTTGCCACCGGACGGGCCACCCCCGTTTCCATGCGAAGAGCCATCCAAGGGGAGATAGCGCCTCAGCGTGAGCGCACCCCTTCGGTACACCACTTCGTGGGGCGTCCGCCCCACCTGAACCCTCTGGGGATTTGACAGAAGTTCCATTCCCTGCACGTACCCATCCACTTGCATTGCTTTCATTGAGGCACACCTCCCAGATGTCCCATGCACGGGAACAGCCCGCATACCCACCAACGTGGGTGAACTTTAACCAAGTGAAAAAGCACGCTGAACGGGGGGGGCGGGTAGGGGCACGTTCAAGGTGCCCCTACCCCGTTTGGAGGGGGCAACACGAGACCCACCTATGGAACTCGGCGGGCGGACCTTTTCCCCGTCATGGGGTAGGAGGATGGAGTGGAGAAGAGGAGGCCATCGATTTCAATTCGTCCAATTTTTGCGAGCAAACACGCACTTCATCCGCAAGGGAATGGACCTGCCGTGACAGCGCGGCCACGTCGGATGCGGTCGGAAATTGGAAACCCCGAAGAGAGGAATCCATGGCCTCATCCAGCCGCTTTTTGAAATCGAGGGCGCCCTCCAGAGACTTCCCCATCAGCGCGGCAAACTGGGGCGACTGCATCGCCTCATTGAGCATTTCAGACGCGGACCGGACCCACGTATCATACATCTTTTTGTACAGCCGAATCGCATCCTCGCCACCCTGTGCTTCCGCTCCATTTCCCATGTTTTTCCCCTCACAAACCCGGCCCACACCCCCCGTCGTTCCACGGGGTCCGACGGCATAGCCTATGCCGGAGAGAGCGTCTCCGTGAAGCGTTTATTAAACTCTCGCGCGTACCGCCGCGAGGGATTGGCCACAAGCTTTTCATACGCGGAAAACCCCGTGCAGAACGCCGTTTCGGACGCCTTCAAGAGCGGCTCCGTGCCGGCGCATACTGCCTCCATGCACTGTCTGGACTGCGCCAGAACCGGGTTTGAAATCCCCGTGGTGACGCCCCCGATTTCCTCCCAAGACTGGAGCCATCGTCTGGAAAGTTTTAGCCACTCTTGTGGGATGGCATACCCTTGACCCACGGTGTCTTTGATGAGGCTTTCTGCCTCTTCCTGCCCTTTTAATGCCGTTTCCAAACCCGTCAGGTAGCCCTCTTTGCAGAATCTATTCCACTCCTCTGCGTTGATCCCCGCACTTCGCTTCTCTCCTTTGGTTTCAGACATTGTCATCCCTCCTAATAGGTTTAAACGGAACCCTGACCCGCTCCCGGCGCACCACACCCACTCACTCTCACGCATTATGAGGGTAGGCGTATACCATAGAAGAGCCGTTATCGCACCAAGCTCGTCCCAATGTCAAGGGACTTAATTCAATTGGAATTTCAATGGAATACATTGGATGTCATTTTCTTGAAGTGTGGAAATTTTCCACGCGCTGCGGAATTTTGGGACTTCATCTTCCGAATTGACCGCCTCCACGCAGGTTTGACCCACTTCACCCACTGGGACTATGATGGGGCTTCATTTCTGGAGGAGAAGATTTTATGCCCATTATCGAACCTGTGAATTTGGAAGCCGAGATGAAGTCGGCCTATATGGATTATGCGATGAGCGTGATTGTGGGCCGCGCCTTGCCCGACGTGCGCGACGGCCTCAAGCCGGTGCATCGCCGCACGCTCTACGGCATGCACAACATGGGGCTGGCCCCCAATCGGCCCTACCGAAAATCGGCCAAGATCGTGGGCGAAATCATGGGCAACTATCACCCCCACGGCGATCTATCCATCTACGACACGCTCGTCCGAATGGCGCAGGATTTTAACATGCGCTATCCCCTGGTGGACGGCCAGGGCAACTACGGCTCGGTGGATAACGACCCGCCCGCCGCCATGCGCTACACCGAGGCGCGGCCCACTTGGATGGCCACCGAACTGCTTTCCGACCTCGATCGCGAGACCGTCGATTTTATCCCGACCTACGACGAGTCGCAGACCGAGCCGACGGTGCTTCCGGCGCGCGTGCCGAATCTTCTGATGAACGGCTCGGCGGGCATTGCCGTCGGCATGGCCACCAATATCCCGCCGCACAACCTGGGCGAACTCATCGACGGCGCAACGGCACTGCTGGCCGATCCGGCCATGACCATTGAGGTGCTGGCGCGGATCATCCACGGGCCCGATTTTCCCACGTTCGGCTTCATCTATGGCCTTCAGGGTATCCGGGACGCCTACACAACGGGTCGGGGCATCATCATGATGCGGGCGCGCGCCGCAATTGAGGTGAACGAGCGGACGGAGAAGGAGTCGATCATCATCTCCCAACTCCCCTATCAGGTGAACAAGGGGAAGCTGCTCGAAAAACTGGGCGAGATCATCCGGGAGCGGCAGGTGGAGGGGATCACCGACATGCGGGACGAGTCTGACCGCGACGGAATGCGGATCGTCATCGAACTCAAACGGGGCGAGATCGCCACCGTCATTCTGAATCACCTCTACAAGATGACGCAGCTTCAGACCAGCTTTGGCGTCATCATGCTGGCGCTGGTCAACGGCCGTCCGGAGGTCTTGAACCTCAAGCAAATCCTTCAGCACTTTCTGGATTTCCGCCGGGAGGTGGTTGTCCGCCGCGCGCGGTTTGATCTGCGTCAGGCCGAGGCGCGGGCGCACATCCTGGAAGGACTCAAAATCGCGTTGGATCATCTGGACGCCGTGATCGCCCTCATTCGAGCTGCGGCCTCGTCGGAAGAGGCGCGGGGTGGACTCACGCGGCAATTTGCACTTTCCGAAATACAGGCGCAGGCGATTCTGGACATGAAGCTTTCGCGCCTGACCGCATTGGAGCGGGAGAAGTTGCTGGCCGAGTATCGGGACCTTTTGCAAAAGATCGAAGCCCTCAAACGCCTGCTGGCCAGCGACCATCTGATTCGGGAACAGATTCGGACGGAGATGATTGAGGTCCGCGAAAAATATGCAGACGCGCGGCGGACGGAAATCATTCCGGAGACGGGCGAGATCGTCATTGAAGACCTGATCGCGCGGGAGGAGATGGCGATTACCGTCTCGCATACGGGCTACATCAAACGGACGGCGTTGTCGGTCTACCGAAGCCAGCGTCGCGGCGGGAAGGGGAAGGCGGGCGCGGTGCTCAAGGACGAGGACTTTATCGAACACCTTTTTACCGGCTCAACGCATAACGTACTGCTCTTTTTCACCGACCTGGGTCGCGTCTATTGGCTGAAGGTCTATGAAATACCGGAGGCGGGCCGTGCCACAAAAGGGAAGGCGATTGTGAACCTGTTGCAGGTGTCGCAGGACGAAAAGATCGCGGCGATTTTGTCGATCCCCCGGTTTGAAGCGGGCAAGTATGTGGTCATGGCGACCCGAAAGGGGCTGATTAAGAAGACGTCTTTGGACGCCTACAGCAACCCGAGGGTGGGGGGCGTGCGGGCGATCAATCTGGAAGAGGGTGATGCCCTGATTGAGGTGCGGCTGACGGCGGGCAATGACGACATTCTGCTGGGGACGAAGATGGGGCTGTCAATCCGGTTTCACGAGGAGGAGGCGCGGGCGGTGGGTCGCGTGGCGACCGGCGTCTGGGGAATTCGCCTGCGCGAGGGGGACGACGTTATCAGCATGGAGATGCTGCCGGAAGGGGTGCAGACGACCATCCTGACGGTGACGGAACATGGCTTTGGCAAAAGGACGGCGCTGTCGGAATATCGCAAGCAGGGGCGCGGCGGACAGGGGGTGATTACGATTCAGACCACGGAGCGCAACGGCAATGTGGTCGCCGCCCTTCAGGTGCAGGAGGACGAAGAGGTGATGCTGATGACGGCGGACGGCAAGACCGTTCGGCTTGCGGCGCGGGGTATCCGCGTGATTGGCCGCAACACGCAGGGGGTGCGCCTGATTGAGCCGGGCGAAGGGAGCCGCGTGGTGGCCGTCGCCCGCCTCGCCGAAAAGCAGGAAGAAGAAGCGGCGGGATCGGAGTCGTAGGAGGCACATGATGGACAAGGAAATCGTCTTCCGATT
>CAZQIT010000076.1:0-17953 GCA_964592995.1 uncultured Nitrospirota bacterium
GCAAAAGTGAGGGGGTCGAGTCGCCCGATTGGCTAGGCGTAAGGAGCGCACTTACCCCCTGGTAAGTAAGTGACGAACAACAACGCCAATCGGGATGAATCGGCCACCGAACTGCGCAAGTTATTTTCACGTGGCTCCTTAGCCTTTGCTGACGACTGACGACTTCACCACGGACGGCTGTTTCTGATTCCTAATTCCCTGCGATGGTCATGCGGGCGATTTTCAGTGTGGGGGCGGCGACGGCCCGCGTGGCGTCGAGGTCATTGCCGACCATCTCCACTTGCTGGAACATCTCCTGAAGATTCCCGGCGATAGTGATCTCTTCTACCGGATCGGTCAGCTCGCCATTTTCAATCCAGACGCCGCAGGCGCCCCGCGAATAGTCTCCCGTGACGGTGTTGACGCCAAACCCGATCAAGTCGGTGACGTAGAGTCCCGATTTAACGGAGCGAATAATCTCTTCCGGGGAAGCCGCTCCGGGGCGCATCTGAAAGTTGGTGGGTCCCACGGATGGGGGGTCCCCCGTGCTGCGGGAGGCGTTGCCGGTGGAAGTCAGCCCCAGCTTTTTTGCAGAATAAGTATCCAGCAGATAGCTTTCGAGAATGCCGCCATCCACCACCCGCTTCCGAATGGAGGGCAGCCCTTCCCCGTCGAAGGGCCGGGAACCCATGCCGGACGGAATCGTGGGGTCGTCATCAATGGTCACAGATGAGGCGGCGATGCGGCTGCCCAAGCGATCGACCAGAAAAGAGGCCCGTTTATAGAGCGCGTAGCCGGAAATGGCGGAGATCAGATGCCAAAGCAGCGATGCGGCGGTTTCGGGATCAAACACGATGGGGGCCTGCTGTGTGGCGACCTTCCGTGCCCCCAGTCGCCGCAAGGTGCGCATGGCGGCGGTGCGTCCGACGGACTCCGCCGACTCAAGGTGACGGAGGTGTCTTTTGGAGGAATACCAATAGTCCCGCTGCATCTGTCCGTTCCAAGAAGCAATGGGAGAGACCGAGAGGGAGGCGTGCGACGCCTGAAATTGGCCGCAAAAACCGTTGGTCGCAGCATAGAGCATTGTGGCGTGGGAGTGACCGAAATCGGCCCCCTCCGAATTGGTCAGGCGGGCATCGCAGGAGAGAGCCGCCCGCTCCGCTCGCATGGCCCACTCAATCTTTTCGTCCACCGACAGCGTGTCCATTTCGGGATCGAACAGATCCAGATCGGGGGGCTGACGCGTACAGGCCGACGCATCTGGAAGACCGGCAAAATCGTCCTCCTGCGCATAGCGGGCCAGGTCACAGGTGTCCGAAAGCAACCGCGTCAACGAGGTCTCGGTAAAGTCGGAGGTGGAGGTAATGGCCGAGCGTTTCCCGAAAAAAAGGCGTAGTCCCAGTTTCTTTCCCTGGGCGCGGCTGATCTTCTCAACGGCATTCAGACGCACTTGAGCCGTAAACGAACCCCCTTCGACGACCAGGATGTCTCCCCCACTGGCCCCCCGCCCCTTCGCCTGATTCAGTAACGCCTCGGCCTGATCCCGTTCAAATGACATATTCATCGCTTCATCCTGCCGTTCCGCCGACGGTCAGCCCTTCGATTTTGATTGTGGGGAGGCCGACGCCGACCGGCACGCTCTGTCCGTCCTTGCCGCAGGTGCCGACCCCTGCATCCAGGCGCATGTCGTTTCCGACCATCGTGACGCGGGTGAGGACATCCGGGCCGTTGCCGATGAGGGTGGCCCCCTTCACCGGCGCGCCGATCTGTCCATTTTCGATCAAATAGGCTTCGCTGGCCGAGAAGACAAATTTCCCGGAGGTGATGTCCACCTGTCCGCCGCCGAAGGCCGTGGCGTAGAGTCCCTTCCTGACCGACCGAATCATGTCGGATGGCTCCGATTCTCCGGCCAGCATAAAGGTGTTCGTCATGCGGGGCATGGGGCTGTGGGCATAACTTTCGCGCCGACCGTTACCCGTGAGTGGCATGTTCATCAGTTTGGCGTTGAGGCGGTCCTGAAGGTAGCCGACCAGAATGCCCCGATCAATGAGTACCGTTCGGGAGGTGGGCGTTCCTTCGTCGTCGCAGTTGAGAGAACCGCGCCGATGCGGGATCGTTCCGTCGTCTACCACGGTACACAACTCCGAGGCCACCCGTGTCCCCAGCCTGCCGGAAAAGGCCGAGGTCCCCTTGCGATTAAAATCGGCCTCCAATCCATGTCCTACCGCTTCATGCAGCAAAATGCCCGGCCATCCCGGTCCGAGTACCACGTCCATCGTGCCTGCGGGGGCGTTTGTGGCGGAAAGGTTCAGGATGGCCTGACGCGCCGCTTCCCGGACATAGTGCATAAACCGCTTCTCACCCGCTTCGAGTTCAAAAAAGAAGTCGAATGCAGATCGTCCCCCCCCGCCATAACTGCCCACCTCTCGCCGTCCTCCCTCTTCCGCAATACAGGTCACATTCAACCGCATCAGAGGCAGGACATCGGAGACGGCTACGCCCTCGGAGGTGACGATGAAGATGGTCTTGTATTCACTGGCGTAGGAAGTCATGACCTTGCTGATGCGGGGGTCATATCGTCGCGCCTGTCGGTCGATCTCCAAGAGCAGTTCGATTTTGTCCTGTATCGGGGCTTCAATCGGCGGAATGGCGACGGGATAGAGATTACGCGTGGGCGTTGTGAGACCCCGGATGGCAACCGGCGAGGCCGCGCCCCCTTCCTGTGCAATGTAGCGCGCCGTTTTCGATGCAGACAGCAACTGATTCAGTGAAATGTCGTCGGAGTAGGCATAGCCCGTTTTTTCCGCCGCAACGGCCCGCACTCCCACCCCCTGCGAGATGTTTTTGGACACCTTCTTGACGATGCCCTCTTCGAGGCCGATCTGTTCGCTAACCTGGTATTCAAAATAGAGGTCGGCATAGTCGATCTTTCCGCCCAAGAGTTGTCCCATCGCCGTTTCCAGCGAGGCGGGCGACAGGTCGTACTTTTCCAGAAAAAATGGGGTCGCCGTACGGACTTCTGTGGTGTTCATAACTGCACACTCCTCAATGTTGCGCGCACTATACCATATCCCACAGGCGTTTTTGTACGGATATTTTTGGTCTCCTTGAAATTTTAAGTGGGCCATTCCCCCTTAATAAAGGGGCAGGGGGGTTGTTTTTATTTTTCACCGGCCCGGCTGTTTTCTTTGCGGCGATAGGACAGGAGGGCGGATGCGGAGATGGCCGCCAGCAGTCCGGTCATGAGCAGCAGGGGCCAGAAGATCGGACGGTTCCAGGCGCGGCGCTCGCGGTCGCGCAGGTTGGGATCGACCCGGACGTATTTGAGCGTGTTGTTGGCCATGAGGTTCGGCTTTACGTTGCCGTACCAGGCGTGATAGAGGCTGAACTGTTTGGGGTGAAAACCTGTCGCCCACGGCGCGTCGTGGCGGACGATCAGAAGCATCCGGTCAATCAGCGCCTGGCGTTCGGGGCCGTTGTCCAGATTCTTCATCTGCTCAAAGAGACGATCAAACTCTGGATGGGCGTAATTGGTCGCGTTCTCGCCGTTCTTTCCGGCCTTCGCGTTGGGGCCGTAGAGCAGAAAGAGAAAATTTTCGGGATCGGGGTAGTCGGCGTTCCAGCCCCACTGAAAAATCTGCGCCGTCCCTTTTCTCATCTTGTCCTGAAACCGATTGTAGTCGGTGGCGCGGATGACCAGTTGGATGTGCAGCTTGTCAAACTGCTTGCGCAGCCAGTCCAGCGACGACTTGGCCTCCGGCCCCGTGCCGGGGGTGTCGAAATTCAGCACCAGCGGCACGCCGGTTTTGGCGTCTCGTCCGTTCGGGTAGCCCGCCTCGGCCAACAACTGCCGCGCCGCCTCAATCCCTTTGCGCTTTGGTTTGCCATCCACCCAATCGTAGACGACGCGGTTGATGCCCGCCTCGCCCTCGGTAAATCCAAAGATGCCGGGGGGAATCGGCCCCTGCATGGCGATCCCCCGCCCGTTTGAAAAAATGGCGATGGATTCCTCCGCGTCGATGGCGATGGAAATGGCCTGCCGCAGTTTGCGCGCCGACTCCGCCGCACCGGCCGCACCGGTCGCACCGGTCGCACCGGAGGCCCCTCCGACCACCGGATCAAGCATGTTAAAGCCGGTGTAAAACGTGGTCGTGGCCGTGCCGGTGCGCAGGCGAATCCCCTTTCCCTTCATCTCGTCGGTGAGGTCGGCCTCGCCCCCCGCGCCGAATTTCACCACCTGATCGAAACTGTCGGATGAGACGCCGGAGGCGTCGTAATACCCCTGGAGGAATTTATTCCAGACCGGGATGTCCTCTTTCTCCAGGCTGAAGACGATCTTGTCGATGAACGGAAGCGGGCGGCCCGCGTCCGCAAGAAGGCCGTCCGGTCTGTCGGTTGCCTCGCCCTCCGATGGATAATTCTCGCCGTGAAAATTGGGGTTTTTCACCATCACCATCTGCCGGTTGGGATTGTTGATGGTCAGCATGTACGGCCCCGTGCCGACCGGATACCAATCCAGCGTGATGTTTTTTTCGATGAGGCCGGGCTGGGAATAAAAGCGGTCGGCCTCGTGCGGGATCGGCGCGAAGAAGGGCATCGCCAGCCAATAAATAAACTGCGGGTACTTCCCCACAACCTTGATGCGCCAGGTGTAGCGATCCACCACCTCAACGCCGGAAAGGGGATGGGCGCGCAGGTCCAGAAAGGCGTCGGGTAGCCCCTGCGCCTGCGCCGACTGGAGCGCCGCCGCCAGATCCCTGAGGCCGACGATGTATTCGGCCATGAAGCCATAGATCGGGGAGTGCAGGCGAGGGTGGGCCAGCCGTTTGATCTCGTAAACGTAGTCTTCTGCGGTCAACTCGCGCGTGCCGGTCTGCGCAAAATCGCCGAGGCTGGAAACGCGCGCCAGCGCCGCTGCATCCAGGTTGTGATAGAGAAACCGTCCGTCGGCGTCCTGGGCAAAGGCCGGGTGGGGCTGGTAGCGGATGCCGGGCCGAATCCGAATTTCATAGACGCTGAACGCCACATCCGGGCCATCGGGAACCGGCGCGCCAGCGGCGTCCAGATAGACCGGCTGGGGAACCGCTTCCGCTGTCAGCGGAACAAGTGTGTAGGGGCGCTTGAGGTAATGATATTGAAAGGGCGGCTCATAGATTTGGCCGGTGAAGGTGATCTCGTTGGACGAATACGACTGGGCGGGGTCGAGATGCTTGGGCCGCGTCTCAAACGAACTGTAGAGGATGTTTTGGTTTGCGTCTCGGTCAGGATAGGGTTGATTGAGTGGCGCGCCGGAGCAGCCCCACAAGAGAAGCGCAAAGAGGAAGAAGCACGCTGACGGACCCCTGCGAGGGGTGCGACCCCTGCGAGAGGCGCGGCCCCTGTGAGGGGTGCGGCCCCTGCGAGGGACACGACCTCCGCCAAGGGCACGACCTCTGCGAATAGAGGGCTGCAGGTTTAGATTCATCCTATCCCACGGCGATGGGGCCTGTGGCACGCCCGTGGATAAACTGCTGCACCACTGGGTTGGGGCTGCTTTGAATTTGCGCTGGTGTGCCGACTTCCAGGATTTTGCCCTCATAGAGCATCGCCATTTTATCGGCGATCTGGTACGCGCTCTTCATGTCATGCGTAATGGTGACGGAGGTGACCGAAAGGCGCTGATTCATCTCGCAGATGAGGTGGTTAATGACGTCCGACATAATCGGATCCAACCCCGTTGTCGGCTCGTCGTAGAGGATGATTTTGGGGTCCATGGCGATGGCGCGCGCCAGTCCCACTCGCTTTTTCATGCCGCCCGAAAGGTCGGCAGGCATCCGGTCTTCAATCCCTTTCAGGCCGACCAGCAACAGCTTCTGCCTGGCGATCTCCCGAATTTCGGCGTCGGAGCACTGGCTGTGCGCCTTCAGACCGAACCCGACATTTTCCCAGACTGGCAGGGAGTCAAACAGGGCGGCCCCCTGAAACAACATGCCGAATTTCCTGCGAACCCTGCTCAAGGCGGATGCCGAAAGCGTGGAGAGGTCATCTCCGTCAATGACCACCCTGCCGGAGTCCGGCGTCATCAGACCAATAATATGTTTTAAGATGACACTTTTCCCCGTGCCGCTGCCGCCAATGACGACAATATTTTCCCCCGCCGAGACGGTCAGATCAACACCCTGCAAGACGGCGTTCTGACCGAAACGCTTTGTGACACCCATCAGTTGAATCATGTCGGTATGGGAATGAGCAGGTGTGCAATCAGGCTGTGCCGTTCGTACGACAGGAGATAGACATGCAGCAGGTTGGGATCGTCTGCGTCCCGATGCAACACCGGGCCGTCGATGGCCAGCGCGTGGTGGTCAATCCAACGGTCCTTCTCATCCAGCATGACACTCACATAGGGACTCTTGTCGGGGTGGCTCTTTTGCAGCTCTTCATAGCCTTGGAAGAAAGGAGGCACCCCAATTCCCATCGGCATATACATCCCCTTTGAATATTGGTCCACCGGGAGCTGCGGAAGCTTTGAAAGATCGAAGCCGCTGATAAAGAGACGAAGCTTCTCCTTCCGTTTGGAGCTAGAGAAGTTCAACTCCAATTCGTGCAGTGGCGCATCGGTAGCCGGAGAGGTAATCCCCCGCAAAATTGCCTTGTCGAAGCGGTTGATTTGTCCATATTTATTCCGCCAGGGATGTTTGACGCTGTAGCGACCGGGTGGGATAAACGAGGCAAAGCGCACCTTCCGCCCGTCGTAAAAATTACCGAACTCAAGGATGTTTTCCGCAAAAGTCGTCTTCCGCTTTCGGGCCTGTTCCCCGAACGCCATCACCGGATCGGTCTTGCCAAAGTCGGTCTGGATTTCTTCTTCCCAGGTGACCTGTCGGAGTTTATCCATTGGAATAGTGGTGCCTTCCGGATCGAACCAATGTTCCAGATAATACCCATTCTGCCAATAGGGGAGCGCGGTATTCTGTTCAAACATTTCTTTGTAGTGGCCCAACGGAAAGGTAAACCAGCCTTGATAGTAGAGGGACTTGTCGGCCCCTTCTGCGTCTTTGGTAAACAGCAATACCTCCCACAGTCCGGCATTCAGGCAGTTCTTGGCCAACTCCGCCGAAAAAAGATGGGAGGTCTCAAAGCCGTCGCCACCGGTGATTTCGACCTGCGGGGAACCCGGGCCACCGAAGCGCACCTGTTGGCGATTCCATTGTCGGTCAGTCAGCGCGATCCGTTGCAGGCCCGGATCGGAACGGGTCCACTCCGGCAGACTGGGAGTCATGAGGCTGACGTCCACATCGCGGAATACGATTTTGGCGATATGCGGGTGCTGGGGTTCAAGAATAAAATCAAAGTGCGTGGCGTCTTTCTTCACGAGCGTGAGATTGCGGCCCTTGTATTGTCCATGGCGCATGCTGCGGTTGGCGGGGTCTTCCGGATATTCGGCATTGGTATATTCCCGAACGGCAATCTCCATGCGGTCGGCGGTGCGATACCGGAAAAAGGTGCGCAGGCCCAGCACAACCGTCAAAATCAGCAGCAGACTAACGATTCCATACGCGGTGCGCCGCCATCCGATTTGCCATCGATTAAACGCATATACCGCCAGGAAAATCCCTCCGGACAGGACCAGAAACTGGACGACCTTTTTGGAAGGATGGTAGGGCATGACAACATCCCAGCCCCGGATGTAAAAACCGACGGCGGCCAGTCCGATGAGCAGCATCGCGACCCGCAGCGACCACACATGCCAGAGAGACGGATGGGTTTGAACCGGTTTCGGGCCTTGTACTGTGGTTTGCATGGGGTTCCTCCTGTGGGTGGGTGGGTATACGACGATCTATCGTCCGTGTTGCAGTGCCCCGATGAAAATGTATTATAGGCGAGTTTGTGGTTCTGGATCAACCCCCCAAAAGGGGGGGGACAGCTAAACCGCCGCACAACGACGGTTGGAAGTGGAGCGCGCGTTTGACGGACGGGAATTGATGAAGGAATTCTTCCAGACTGTCGCCGCCCTCCAAGTAGTCGAATAGCGAGCGGACAGGAACGCGAGTGCCTACGAAAACGGGCGTTCCACTAAGGATTTAAGGGTGATTGCGGCATGGCGATGGGGCGGGCTTTCAGCCCTCATGGGTTTTGACGATGTTCCTGGGGCGTTGCCCCAGGCTGGGATGGCGGTGCGCCGTTGGCGCATCTACAGGCCAGAACATCAACGCACAAAATCAATCGTTGCCCCAGGCTGGGATGGCGGTGCGCCGTTGGCGCTGTCGGAGTCTTCGCCCCAGATGCGGGTGAGAGTGGCGTGGATCTTTTGCTCGAAGCGGGTAATCAGTTTGCGGTTGGCAGCGACCAGCGCCTGCTCGGCTTCGATCTCCGCCACGATCGCTTGCTGCGTGGCGAGGGGCGGAAGGGGGATTTTTGCCGTGCGAAGCGGAGGGCCAACGGCCCATCCTATCCCAGCCTGGGGCAGCGCCCCAGGAAACTGAAAGCCCGACCCATCGCTGGACACCAAATACCATCTCAACAGGGCTTTAGTTTTGCCAATAGTCCCTGGTAGAGCGCCAAAACACTGGGCAGGGCGGCGTAAACCTCCTCGGCTACCGATTCGTTATAGGCGTGTGTCGTCCTGTTTCGCAGGTTGATTGTTTCAAGCCACAGCGGATTGTCCTCAATCCAACCCAGCCAAAAGGCCTCCCGAAGACTTGCCCTGGGAGACGCGACTTCCACGCCTTCCGTGGCCAGATGCGCCTTGAGCGTCTTCCAAACCAGCTCGAATGTAAATTCAAACCGCTGGATGGCCGAATCCCGCATGTACTCCGTCTTTTCCTGTTGCAAGACGTCGGACAGGCGGCCCACTGCCCTCTCCAGCATGGCCCGCAAGTCATCCACTCTATCGCTCATGAATGACCCTGATCGTTTTCATCGCCCGTTCTGCAAAGGACTCGGAGACGCCATAAAAATCGACCAGGTCAATTTTTTGCAGGATTGGAATCTCGTCCAAGTCCCACGCGATTTTGACCATGACCTCTCCTGCGACCTTCTCGCCCGCTTCAATACCCACGTCGTAGTCTGACCGCAGCGTGGCACAGCCCGTGGCACGCGATCCGAAGTAGAAGACGCGATAATGCTCAAACGGCAGGTGCCGCCGCACGGCGCGCACAATCGCCTCCGTCACCCCCTGCTCCGTAATCGCCTGCATCAGGACGGCTTAATCCATGTGGATGGGCTGGGCCGCGAAAGAGAGTGGGCGGGCGGAATCGGCCCCGACTTGGGCTGCGCCATTCTCGGTGACCTGCGGATAGCGGTAGGTCTTGCCTTCGTAATTTTGGATCACGACCTCGCGGTCATCCATCCAAAATAACGTCTCCTGCGGCAGGATGGCGATCTTGCCCCCGCCGCCCGGCGCGTCGATCACAAAGTGTGGCACCGCCATGCCGGAGGTGTGGCCCCGCAGGGCCGAGATGATCTTGAGGCCCTTCTCGACGCGCGTACGGAAATGGTGTGTTCCCGCCACCAGATCGGCCTGATAGATGTAATAGGGCTTCACCCGAATCGCCAGCAGTTTCTGCATCAGCCGCTTCATCACCTCCGGATCGTCATTGATCCCTTCCAGCAGCACGGTTTGGCCACCCAGCGGAATCCCCGCATCGGCCAGCATTCCACAGGCGCGGGCCACCTCCGGCGTGATCTCGTCCGGGTGGTTGAAATGGAGATTCATATAAAACGGGTGATATTTCTTGAGCATGGCGCAGAGGGCTTCTGTGATGCGCGATGGCAGCGTCCCCGGCACGCGCGTCCCGATTCGGATAATCTCCAAATGCGGCACGGTGCGCAGCGCGGACAACACCCGCTCCAGCAGCTTATCGACCACCATCAGCGGGTCGCCGCCGGAGAGGATGATGTCGCGCACCTCGGTGTGTGCCTGAAGATAGTCAATCACCTGCTGGAGATTATTCGGCGTGAGCGTGCCTGGGGAGCCAACGAACCGTTTGCGGGTGCAGAACCGGCAATAGATAGGGCACTGATTGGTGACATAGAGCAGCACCCGGTCGGGATAGCGGTGCACCAGGTTGGGGACGGGACTGTCTGCGCCCTCGTGAAGCGGATCTTCGGAGGCGCAGGCTTCGTCGTGATGCAGCTCGTCCTCGGTGGGGACGACCTGCTTCCAGATGGCGTCGCCCTTCTCTTTAATCATGCTTAAGACGTGGGGCGTAATCCGCAGCGGGTATTTCTCGACAACCTCTCGCACCGCAGAGGCGGGCACGCCCAGGACGGCCTCAAGTGTCTCCACGTCGTCGATACTGTCCCGAATGTCTTTCTGCCATTGCTCCATGCCGATCAGTTCCTCTCACCGGTTTTAGTGTAGGTTTTGTTGAGATAGACGAGGATGTCGTTTTCATCGTCCAGAACGACATCGCCATCGACCAGTACCGGTACATAGGCTTGTCCGGAGACGGCGCGCACGGCGTGGCGGTCGGCGTGGGCGGGCGGCACGTTCACCTTCTCGTAAGCGACGCCCAGCGCCAACAAGCGATCCCGCACCATCTTGCAGTAGGGACAGGCTTCCAAGTTATAGAGCGTCATGATTCGTAACCTCCGACACGCTGCAGGGGGCCATCACAGCGTCAACCATTCCATGAATGCGCTTCTTGTCGAGTGGGCAGATTGTCGCCAAAATCCCGCCGAGACGGGCCTCCTTTCCGTCAGAGAAATAATAGGGCGAGAGACGGACGCGCCCTTCCATTTCAACGGTGCGCTCTCCCTCAAAGTCATCGTACGTCACTGCCACCCTTTTTCCCTTGTGAAATTCCTGGAGGAGGTATGGCGTTTTGGGAAACTGCGACAGGGCCTGCTTGACGACGCCACGCCAGTCTTCTTCCGGAAGGTCCTGGCCGACAGAGACTCCCCGGCTGCCCCAGGCCAGTTCCGAAAATCCGGAGGGTTTGATCACAAAGTGACGCTCCTTTTGAGTCGCATCCCCCAACCGACGGAAATCGGCAACCGATTGACCGCCCAGAAGCAGTCCTGGGATGACGGCGTGCGGCGGTACTTCGGCAGGGTCCATTATCCACGTTTTGGGGAAAAGGGATTGAAGTACGGTCGTGGTTTCCTCCCCTAATTGACGTTGCCAGAACGGGGCCAGCGCCGGATGATGAAACAACGCAAAGGCGCTTTTTTCTTCCAGATAGGCCTTCGCGGGGGGGGTCATCAGGACACGCCTCTTTTTGGCGGCATAGAGAATTAACTCCGATTTTGGGATATTCCGAAGATCGAACAGCTCGAAGAACCGATAGAGCAGGTCGATCCGAATGAACCGCGCTCCGTCTGACGGTCTCATCCACAACCCCTCCTCCGTGAACGAGACCCTATCGGGAGAAAGGCAATAACTGGGCAGGCCCCGTGCATGGAGTGCGGCGGCCAGCCATTCCATTTCCGAACGATAATCCCTGGACTCGTCAGAGACCACGATGGCCAGTGTGGCCTCCGGCTGGGGGCATAGGGACCGGACCATCCGCGCAAAGCCTTCGACCATGCCGTCCGCACCGCCAACGGGGTGCATCCCTTCCGATGCGTATGCCGCCGACAGGCAAGCGGTCAGCCCAATCCCCCCTGGAACGGCATCCAACTCGGTCGCAATCATGCCATCGTCCGTCAGGATCAGGTCGGGTCGAATGACGGCGGGGAGTTCCTGTCGGGATCGGTTCATCCGACCCTGGGCAATCACCGTCTCCGGCTTACCGATATCCAGGTACCGCGCCACCCAGTCCGGTGCTTTGCCGTGAACACTATCGAAATAAAGCTGATTGACGGCGCGATAGAAGGCCAGCAGATGCGCACCCAGGGCTTGCAGAAAGACATGTTCCTGCTGCGTCAGGGGAAACGGCTCTGTTGCGATGCGGAAGAAGTTGTTTTCAGATACGGTCGTAGCGTTGAGGCGATAAAGACCGGCTTGAATCAGGCTATCCCGAATGGACAGACCTCGCGGTCCGATCGAACAGGGCGGTGGATCTTCAACGAGAAGATGGGTTTGACAGGCTATACCCAACGGAGACAAGGGTTGTTTCCCCAGGAAGAGGCAACCACCTCAAGACGTGGCGTATGCGGCAGCATATCATGTGGGGATAGGGTCTTCAACATCCCACTCCCCGCCCGACTTCATGCGCACTCCTCGCGCCTTACAAACGGGGCGACTCGTTGGCCCTTTGTGGGGATGTTATTCATGGATGAGCCTTACTCCAGGATGTGATTGACCGTGGGATCGCCCCCTTCAAAGAGCCGTTCGTCGAATTTCAGGCGCAGCCGCAGATAGCCGCCGCGTTGAGTTTCGCCGCTCGGATCCAGATCTTCATCCTCAAAGCCGAACACGTTATAGCCACCCGACAGCCACATATTCGCCCCCAACAGATACCCGACCTCCGCGCCCAGACCGTATTGACGCCCGTCAAAACCCGGGTCAAACAGCAGATTGCCGATCACCCCCACGTCCCATCGCTCCGTGATGTCATAGATCACCCGTCCACCCACCAGATACGCCGCATACCGGCTCGTGAGATCGTTCGACCGATCCTCTACCCACTTGGCCGCCGCACGTCCTCCGAAAAACCACGACCGCTCCGGATGATAGTTCAGATGCCCAGAGAAAACCGTCGCACTCCGATCCGTGTCCGCAGGCGCAATGTCGTTGCGATCATATTTATGCTCCACCCGCAGCAAGGCGTTCATCAAGTTCGTATCAACATCCCGGTAGGCGAGACCCACTTGCAGCCTGTCTTCGACTTTTGATCCGGTCACATTCAACTGCGGGCGCTCAATCAGGTACAGATTCCGGCCAAGGAACGTCCACTCACGATCCAGCTTTCGGGCAAATCCAAACGAATTCACGATCGTGTCACTCTGCTGGCCCCATCGTAATTCAAGACGCCCCGTCCCCTTCCAAAGCGGATTCGGCGTATATTCCACCGCCCCGGTCACCGAGGTGGACTCATTCGTTTTGCCTTCCATCCCCTGGAGTCGTTCGAAGGTCGTGTGCAGCCGCAGGCCCTCCGCCACATTCCAGAGATTCCGCAGGCCAATGGCCGCCTCTGCATCCCGTCCCGAAATTGAATCCCGAACGCGGTACTCGTTGAAGATTTGTCCATCCTTCATATAAGAGGTGTCGAGACCCACCACCGCCGTGTTCTGATCCTGCTGCGAATTAAGCGCATAGCGTCCGTTCAGACTGGAGATGAACTCGTAGCGTCCATAAAGCCTGCCCCGATCGGCAAAACGATATTCGCCACCCACACTCGCCAATCGCTTCTCGCTGTTTTCGACCTCTTGCTCATACTCGGCGTAAACGGCGGCTTGAGGCGCGTCAGGGAGTTTGGCGCTCAACTTCACCCCCAGGCTGGTGCTTGATCCTTCATCCACACTATTCGCCTGCGGCGGCTTTGCCGTCTCGTTGGCATAACGCAGCCGCAGCTCGCCCTGAACATATTCTCCGAACGCCCGTGAGAGGCGCGCCAAATATCCACGTCGTTCTCCACCGCCCGCCTTCAGCTCTTCCGTATGCGTCGCCTCGGCGGAAATCTGCGTCGCGTCGTCGATCTTGTATCCCAGCCGCGCCCCCACCTCCTCGCGTCCGGCGGTGATCCCGCCCGTCTTGTTTACAAAATCCGAATCGGTCTTCCCCGTAAAGAGGCTCGCCTGAAGCCGCTCACCGTCGTGCCGAAGTTCCACACGCGTGCCCATGCCCGTATCCATCCGGGCGTCGTCGCTTTGCGCCACTTCGCCCATCAGCGTGGTCTGCTCACCCAGTTTGAGCGTCACGTCGCCGCTCCAGAGCCGGTATTCACCCAGCGGATTTTCGTCTTCGACGACACTGCCGCCGACCGTCAGCCGATCATGCAGCTTCAGGCGGGCATTGGCGCCGTAGACCCAGAACCGATCGCCGCCACTTCTCACTTCATACGAAACCCGCACAAAGACCGGGTTGAGCCGTTCATCCAGGCTGGGCACCGGCCTGCGGAACAGAATCCGTCCGGTTGGCAACTCCAGGTCATAATCCTGAAAACGCGTCTGCGGCGTGCTCTGAATAATCACCTCTGGATGATCCCGATCCTTAACGATGATCTCTACCTTCTCGCTGTTTTCCAGAATGTCACCCTTTGTCAATGGATACGGCCCGGAAGTCCCCAGACCCCGCATCTCGTCCACCTCCTGCATCGAACGGGCGTCGCTGGCAAAAACATTCACATCGCTCCAGTCGTTCTGGTAGTGCCACTTGCCACCCGTCAGGCTCCGGCTGTAGGCGCCGAGGCTCGCGCCCCGATCTTCCCGCCGCGTGTTGTAATCGCCATAGAGCAGGTGGCTATTCCCCTGATCCACTCGAACGTACAGCCGTCCCGTGGATTGCGCGTCATATCCACGCAGTGCCGAGTCCCCATAGACGGGATAGAACGCATCCGGTTGAATGTCGCGGAAGAGCCTCTCGCGTGTCTGCCGCTCCGAATCATAGGCCAGCGTCAGCAGATACTCGCCCTTCACTTTGCCTTTCAGGAACAGGGCCGCACGCGCAGCGCCCGTCGCCCGGCCGTCGTCGCCCGACTCCGCAAACGTCCGCAATTCCTGCTCGAACCCATCCACCTCGCGCACCGGCGTCATCTTGTTGAGGTCCAAGTTGTGAAAATTAAACACCCCCTCAACCAAACCGACGGCAATCATGGGCCGCAGGTCAGGTTGGAAGAAGACGTTCCCCTCTGCGCTAACGCGACCACTGGAAACCCGCACCACGCTCTGTCTTGGCGTCTGCGGCCCCAGCAGACGATATTCCGCAACGCCCCCTTCCAACACCGTTTGAACTCCCGGCGTCACTTCATCCAGGTCGTCCACCTGCCAGAAACCGTGGCTGGCCTCCAGCGTCAACAAAATGGGCGTGTCAATCAGATTCGGATTCGGATGCGGATGGGCCGCTGTATCCTCCAGACGAATGCCGATGCGCACCGGAATCTGGCCATTGGCCACCGCATTTTCCGGCAGCGTCAGGACAATCCGCGCATCTTTCGGCAACCATTCGAGCACCGGCCCAACACCACCGGATGAAGCCTTCCCATACCCCTCTTCGTCCGACACACCCAGACCCGCTTCCGGCAGTGCAAAGAGGGTGTCGCCGATCCGATGCTCCTCCGAAACCGCGTCTAAAATGCGGCCCTGTGGTGCTTCCAGGAGACTGCCATCCAAAAGCCGCAGGGTTTTTTGAACGCCGTAGATGGCCCGCTCCGGCGCCACCGGTGTGATCTCATACACCTCCGCGCGTCGAACATGCCCCTGCTCACGGCGTGCGCGCACCTCTTCCTCCACCGCTTCCGTGCAGGTGTCGGTCGCAAAATCGGCGCGGTGCAACTCTCCCCCCTTCAAGTCGATGAACAGGCTCTGCGGGTCGCCCGCGTTACGATTGGCCGTGGTGACCATCTGTGCATCCACGGGCATCGTCGTCATGTCCAGCTTCAGCACATGGGTGATCGGGCGCAGGCCGTAGAAGCTATATTTGCCCTCCGTGCCGGAGACAACGAACGTACCGTCTTCCAAATACAGCCGCACGCCAGGGATGCCCAACTCTTCGTCGTCCTGGATGCGGTTGAAGTTGCAGTCCATAAAGACCTTGCCCAGAATGAAGGCCCGATCGCTAAAGACGCCCGGCTGAACCGTGACCGTCTTTTTTGCCACGTTGGAAACGACGGTGCCGTTGGCGTTTTGCGCCTGGGCACTGTTGGTGCCGTCTCCCAGCATCGCCCCTGGCCCCACCTTCACGCGATACGTAAGGCGGATCGCTTCATCCTTCGCCAAATTGCCGATGTCAAATGTCAGTGTCGCTCCGCTGCCACGCGTCGGATCGGCAATCGCGTTGCCGTCACGCCGCGCGCTTCCCGATTGATAGCCGAAACCCAGCGGAAGGTGATCCGTCACACGAATCTGCATCAATGCCACCGGGCCGTCATTTTTCACTGTCACGGTATAGTCCAGCAGGTCGGCAATCTCAATCGTCTCCGACGACGCAGCCTTGCTGATCGAAATGCTCCCCGGATCCAGCGGGACATCAATCGTCACCGCACCCGTCGCAACGGAAACTTCGAAGGGTATGCCGTAAGAGCCGTCCGACACCACACGACCCGGCAACAAATTGCCTCGCGGCACAACGGAGGGGAAAGCGTAGCCATTGGGCGGCGTAATCACCAAACGATACATGCCTGGCGCCACGCGCGGGAAGGTATACATACCGTCCGCACCCGTCACCACCGTATTCGGCGCGGGATTCCCATTCAGATCAAACACCGTCGCCAGTGCGCCGGTGGTGTCGTTAAACAACTGCACCGTGGCACCCGCAACCGGCAGCCCGGTGATGCTGTCAAATACGACTCCGGACGGATCAATCAGAATCTCCGTGCTGATGCCGCCACATTCCGTCAACGTCGCCGTCAACCGGTCGTTCCTTCTAACCTCCGTCCTACTGTTATTGAGAACGGCGTCACCCTCACGCGTGGGGACATTCGGAAGAATGCGGAATTCACCCGAACTCTTCGCAGTCTCCACCGCCGTATACGTCTCCACGTCACCCGTCAGAAGCGATCTGATCTCAACGGGCGTGGTGTCGATGCCATTCGGATTCCGGTTGCAAATCCCCGCGTGGGCCTGGAGAAAGAGCGGTGCCCCCACAGAAGAGACCGGGACCACATTCCCATATATGGGATCATAGTAGGCAATCCTTGGCGTCTCCGGGTCGCGGAAATCCGGAATCCCGTCACCATCGGTGTCGGTCGTCCCTTCAACGGCATCCGGAATCCCATCGCCGTCGCTGTCCAGATCAAGGTAATTGGGGATGCCGTCGCCGTCGGTGTCCGTCGTTCCTTCAACCGCATCCGAGATGCCGTCGCCGTCGCTGTCCATGTCGCGGAAGTTCGGCTTGAGGTCGCCGTCCGGATCTCCCAGCAACTCCACGCTATCCAATATCCCGTCATTGTCGCTGTCCAGGTCCAGATAATCGGGCGTGCCATCACCATCGGTGTCGGTGGGCGTAACACCCCCCGTCTCATAGGCATCCAGCAGGCCGTCCCCATCCGTATCCGTCGTCCCCGGCGGCATGAAGCCCGCCGTCGTCTGTCCTTCTATATTGTCCGAGATGCCGTCGTTGTCGCTGTCGGTATCCAGCGAATCGGGCGTCCCGTCTCCATCGGTGTCCGCTATCCCCTCTACCGTATCCAGAATCCCGTCGTTATCGTCATCCACATCGATCGTATCCGGAACGCCGTCGCCATCGGAATCCGTGGCGGAAATCGGCGTCGTGGAGGCCGATCCGCTGTTGTTCCCAAGCGTCGTGTCGCTGGGCGTCGAGGCCAAAAGCGCCGCCGTGTTCACATAGACGCCCGAAGCATTCACCGTCGCCACTACCTGCAACGTCGCCGAAAGGGTCGAGGCCAGCGATCCCACCGTCCAGACCCCCGTCCCGCCCACATACGTCCCCGTGCTGGCGGTCTCCGATACAAACGTATAGCCGGAAGGCAGCAGGTCATTTACGCTGATGCCCGTCCCCGCATTCGGCCCCAGGTTCGTCAACGTCACCGTAAAGGTCACATTCGTCCCGACCACCGGCGTCGGGTTCGAAACCGACTTGGTCACCGACAGGTCAGCCATCACATCCAGATAGTCCGGAATCCCGTCACCATCGCTGTCGGTCGTCCCTTCAACGGCATCCGGAATCCCATCGCCGTCGCTGTCCAGATCAAGGTAATTGGGGATGCCGTCGCCGTCGGTGTCCGTCGTTCCCTCAACCGCATCCGAGATGCCGTCGCCGTCGCTGTCCATGTCGCGGAAGTTCGGCTTGAGGTCGCCGTCCGGATCGCCCAGCAACTCCACGCTGTCCAGGATGTTATCGCCGTCGCTATCTTCATCTCTAAAATCGGGCAGACCGCTACCATCGGTGTCGGTGGGCGTCACGCCGCCCGTCGGCTCATACGCATCCAGC
>CAZQIT010000077.1:0-7516 GCA_964592995.1 uncultured Nitrospirota bacterium
CTTGTCGAACCATGAACGGAACCCATTGAAATGGTTCACCCTTCGACAAGCTCAGTGTGAACGAGACATGTGTATGTTTTACTGAAACGTTATACTAGAAGTTAAGGGGGACGTGGAGGTGTGGACGGCGGTGTTCTCATATGTATTGGTTGCGCTGGTATTGCTTTGGCCCGTCTGGCTGCTGTTGTTCGCGCTGGGCTTGGAAGCGCTGAACGCTGTGCGGACATGGCGAGGGGGGAATCCACTCAAGACCGCTCAATCTCAGTTGGCTCAGTTGTCTCAGTTGGCCCCGTCAGCGCCTTTAGCGCCTCATCCGCCCGTGCGGCAAAAATAAAGTCGCTCTCGGTCAGGCCGTCTATTTTGTGCGTCCAGATCGTCATCTTCACCTGACCCCAGGTCAGATACAGATCGGGATGATGCCCTTGGGCCTCTGCCAACTCTCCCACCGCCATGGTGAAATTGAGCACCTGCCGATAGGCGTCAAAGGCGTACTCTTTTTCCAGGTGATGTTCATCCACCACCCGCCAACCCGCTTCCAGTTTTTCTAAAAGTTCGGTCAGCGCCCTGCCCCGTAGCGGGGGCACCCCACCACGGCAGGGAAGACATTCCTTTTTCGCCAATTCGCTTGTCATCCGTTCGCCCTCCAAAACAGGTGCATTCATCCCTCTGCGGACGACGCCTTATGCCACATCGACGCTGAGGGGAGTGTAAAATAAACCGTGGCGCCCTGATTCTGCTTTCCTTCGGCCCAAACCGTTCCGCCATGACGTTCCACCACCTGCCTGACAAGGGCCAGACCGATCCCCTCTCCCGAAAATTCGGAGGCTTTGTGCAGGCGCTGGAAGGGTGAAAAGAGTTTTTCGACATAGTCCATATCAAAGCCTGCGCCATTGTCTCGCACAAAACAGACCGATTTTTCCCCCTGCAAAACCTTTCCGAATTCAATGATGGCGCACGGCCTCACCGAGCTAAATTTCCATGCGTTATCCAGCAGGTTCGAAAGCGCCACCCACAAAAGCTGGGCATCTCCCCGCGCATGAACGCCCTCCATGACCACGAACTCGACCTGCCGCAGCGGCGACTGTTTGCGCAACCGCACCGCAATCGATGCTGCCATGGCGGTTAAATTAACATCCCTTTGCAGGCATGGGACTTGCGCCACCCGCAGCATCTCAATCAGGTCGTCAATCATCCCCTCCATGCGTTGGCTGGCCTTGCGTACGCGATGCAGCCAATCAATCCCTTCCTCACCCAGCCCATCCTTATACGTATCCATCACCTCTTTGCTGAAGCCACTCATGTTCCGTAAGGGCGCACGCAAATCGTGCGACATCGCGTAACGGATCGACTCAAGCGCACGGTTGGCCATATCTCGCTCCAAAACGCAAGTCCGGAGCGCCTCTTCCAGGGTTTGGGTCTCTTCATTCAAGGTCGCACTCCTAAGGATCCACTAGGGATGCCAGTACCTGTTCCACGACTTTTGCGACCGATGCAATTTTGGGAATGGCCGCCAACTGAAGGTTTTGGATATCGGTGCGGATTGACTCCATTTCGGGCTGGAGAGAGGACAACATCGTTCTCTGAGGATTGGAGGCCATTGCAACGGCCCGATCCATGCTGTCTTTCGCCGCATCTATTTTTTCCTGCGCCGCGCCGAAATTCTGCGCCTGAATATCCAAAACGGCGCGTTCCATGTGCCGCTGTACTTCGGAGATGTTGCGGCGCAGGCGGAGCGACGAAACCTGCGCTTCCAACGCTTCCGTTTTCCCCGTCATCGCCTCTTTCAGGGACCGGTATTTTGCCGTCATCCCTCCCACATCGGATGTGCCCAGATAATACCCGGCCACAAAGACGGCACACAAAAGCACCAAGTTAAAGAAGAGTTTAATCATGTAATGACCCAAGTAAAATGTGAGTTATTCTATCACTTTCTTTAATTTCTTGCCCGCCTGTTTGTTCAGAAGCCGTCCGATACTCCCCGCCACATAGGCGCGAACGGCCATGTCTTCATCTTGGAGCGCCACCCTCAGGCGGGGCAGCGCCACATCCGCCTCTCCGATCTCTCCCATCGCCCGCACCACCGCAATGCGCACACGAGGGGCCGTATCCTGAAGCTGTTTTTCCAGGATCCCGAAGGCACGTTGTCTGTTCGCCAAAGTCACCGACCCCTTCCGAAGCGCTCCGACCGCCGCGTGTCGGACGCCATAATCCTCCTGTTTCAACGCCTCTTCCAAGTCAGGATAGGCATTCTGGCCTAGGCGCAGCAGTCCTTCCGCCACAGAGACCCGGACGGTCGGATCGACATCGGAGCGCACCTTTAACAAAAGCGGAATGGCCTCCGGCTGGCCCAGCTTGCCCAGGGCAACGGCCGCTGCCCCCCGCACAGACGGGTCCGCGTCCTGGAGAAGAGGTAAAAGCGGCGTAGACGCCTCTGTTAAACCCAAATCCCCGAGCGCCGCTGCCGCGTACATCCGTTGTGTGGCCTCCGTGTTTTCCAGGATTTTGGAAAGCGGCGCGAGGGCGGCTGATTGTTTGCTGCGGCCCAGCGCGGAAATTGCGCCGGGGGCGTTGGATGGGTCCAGCCCCTGCGACATCGAAAGCATCTTCTGAAATGCCTCCGGCGCGCCCCGGCGCGCTTCTCCGGCCAGGGCAAAGAGCCGCACCGTCGGCTCTACATCCGCTTCAAACGCAGCCAAAAACGGGGTGACTGCAAGATTGCCGTCTGCAGGACTGCCCATTTCGTCAATCGCCTTCACGGCAGCCACCCGCACCATGGGGTCCGGGTCCTGGCCGGCAGCCATCAGGAGCTTGAGGGTCTCCTGTCCCCCACTGTTTAATTGTCCCAGCGCTTCGACGGCAAAAAAACGGACAAACACCTCTTTGTCCTTGAGCATGGGAATCAGCAGAGCGATATTCTCCGAATCTCCTATCTCACCCAGGGCCTTCACCGCAGCGCTTTTGACAAACATGTTCTCATTCACCAGGGCACGCCGGATCACCACCCCACTCATCTCTTTCAGCAACGCCGACTGGATGCCGGGGGTCTCTTTCACCAGCCCCTCATAGGCCAAGAGCGCCTTTTGAACAGGTCCGGTCGTCCCCTCTCCTAGGGCAGACAGGATGAACAGTCGCCGTGCCGGCGGATCGTTGGGATGTTGCTGCAGAGCGACTTCGGTCAGGGCCAGGGCGCGGACATAATCCCCCTCTTCGTAGGCCATCTGCGCGCGAGCTGCCTCTTGTTGTATGGGCTGACTGCAACCGGCATAGAGAAAAAGAGACAGAAGCGCCACGGCAACGATGCCGGTCAGCACCGTGCGATAGGCCAAACGATAGATCTGGGTCAAAATAGCGGTTAAGTCTTCGGAAATCATATGCGTTCGCAACTCCCTCCCGTTGATGGTTGAAAGCAGTGTATCCAGCTTCTCCGGCGCATTCATCAGCGCCCAGACGATTTTACGCCCTTTGTCCAGCAGCAGGGCAAGGCCTCCTTTTTGGCGAATCCATTGCCGGGCATGGGGCCGAGCCAGCTCAATGATATTCAGGTCGGGGTCCAGCCGGGAGCAGAGACCGTTGAGCATACCGACGGTGCGCCCGACCAGGATGAAATGATTCGGTATCTGGAGGGCGGGGGCCGCCCGAAAGATCACGGCCATATCTTCGGCGATCTGTCGGATCGTGATCTTTTGGAACGTGCTGGGATGGCTGTCCCGATAGCGCTCCATAAAAAATGCGACCATCTTCTCCATCTGTCCCAAGTGATCAGCCCGTTCGATAAAGCCCAAGTCCAGCAGGGCGCGCGCAATGTTCGGAATATCCCGGTCGATAATGGCCAGGATCATCTTTTGTACGCCGCCATGTACGGCGGGGCCGATCTCCTGCATCAGCCCAAAATCGACAAAGACCAACTGCGGCCCCGGACGGACGAAGAGATTCCCCGGATGCGGATCGCCGTGAAAAAATCGGTGCTGCAGAATCTGTTTCATATACGATTCGGCCAGCAGCATTGCCACAGATCGGGTATCAATACCGGCCTGCCGAAGCGCCTCCATCTGCCCGATTTTGACGCCGTCCACATATTCCAGCGTTAAAACACGGGCGGTGGTGTGCTTCCAAATGACCTGTGGGACGATCATCCGGTCATCATCGGCAAAATTCTTGCCAAACCGCTCGGCCTTGTGGCCCTCAACGATGTAGTTAAGCTCCTGATGCACGATCCTTTCAAACTCGTCATAGATCAGATCGAATTGAATGTGAGGAAAGAGTTTTTGAAGCGCCAGGACGATCCATCCAATCGCCCGCAAATCGCACGCGACCACCGCCTCCATCTGCGGGTATTGCACTTTCACCGCCACCCGCATCTGGGTCGCATCCCGCAGGCGCGCCTCATGCACCTGTCCCAGAGACGCGGAGGCAATCGGAGTCGGATTAAAATCCTGAAAAACGACTTCCGGAGGGGCGCCTAGCTCTTCGATGAGTCGGGCCCTGATTTGAGAGAAAGGGGCCGGTGGTACCTGGTCTTGCAGTTGGGAGAGGGTGGCCGTATACGGCTCCGGCAGCAGGTCCACCCGTGCGCTGATGAACTGCCCCACTTTAATCAGCAGCCCCTTGAGAGAAATGGCCGCGTCTTTCAGCAAGATGGCACTTTTTTGGTGGACGCTGTTTTTGTAATCCATCCGGCGCGGGGAGGAGAGAAACGGAGCGACCAGCCCGTAGCGGCGATAGCACAAAAAAATCCGAACGGCCACCCAGACAATCCGAAGCGCCCGGCCCCGTAACCGGATGCGGACCCCATTCACCGTCTCTGGCGCCGTCTCTGGCGTCATCGGTGCCCCTCCCCCCAGGTCACGCGGGGTTCGTGCAGGATTTGAATGACATTACCATCCGGATCGGCCATATAAAACGAATAGCTCCCGTCCCGATGCCCCCGCGCCGACTGCAGGATGGGAACCCCCGCCGCTTTCATCTTCTTGGCCATTTCATCCACATCCGTTCTGTCGCCCACCATAAATCCGAAATGATCCAATCGGCCCGTTTTGGCGTCGGATAAAACCGCATCCGTTTGATGGAGGGCCAGATTGTCCGCCCCGAAACTAAGATAGAGATTGTGTGGGTCCGGTTCCCAGACCGTTTTCATGCCCAAAAGCCCTTCGTAAAAGGCACGGGAGCGTGAAAGATCAGAGACTCGCAACGCAAGATGTCGAAGACTTATCATCGGTCAGTGGTCAGTGGTCAGTGGTCAGTGGTCAGAGGAGATCAATCAGTTCTTCCAGTTTTTGTTGCGTTTCATAGGAAACCCCTTCCATCTCCCGATAAGGGAGATTCAGGAGGTCCTGACGATAGACCCCTCCCTGGCGTTGGAAGCGCTCGCCCAGCCAGACCAGCCGTTCACCCACGCGAATCTGTCGCGCAATGGCTTCGATCTCCTCCGGCGTGATTCCATACTCCTGCGAAAGCGCATCAACCGTCTCACCTGCGGCCATTCTGCTCAGGATGACCTTGTGCCTGCGCAGGGGTGCGGTCAACGAGGCCACATCCAGCCAGACTTCCCCTCCCGAAACCTTCACGGCATAACAGGCGACTTTCAGCGTGGGCGCATTGACCATCGTACCTGTTCGGACATCAAATTGCCAAAGATGCCACGGGCAGGCCACGATGCCGTCCTGAACACGGCCCTCACTCAGCGGTCCCCCCGAATGGAGACACTGGTTATCGATTGCGTAAATGACGTTATCCACATTGAACAGTGCGATCTCTCTTCCCTCGGCCTCAATCCGCGCCCCCCGCGCTTTGGGGATGTCTGACAAATTAGCCACCTTCACAAATTCCATCACCCCCCCGTCCGGATGCGCCCGGCCTTCTTTGATCCCCCTTTGATCCCGATTGCCCGTAGCTTCAGCCGAAGGGCGTTGATCCGAATGAAGCCCTCGGCCTCTTTGGGGACATAGATCGCATCCTTCTCGAATGTGGCCATCTCCTGGCGATAGAGCGACCGGGGCGACTTGCGCCCCACCACCGACGCCGCGCCCTTATACAATTTGATCCGCGCCGTGCCGGTCACGTTTGCCTGCGCCGCATCAAAGAGGCCCTGCAACCACTCCCGCTCCGGCGAAAACCAGTAGCCATTATAGACCAGCGCGGCGTAGCGCGGAATGAGTTCGTCACGCAAATGAAGCACCTCTCGGTCGAGTGTGAGCGATTCCACCGCTCGATGCGCCACATGCAAAATCGTCCCCCCCGGCGTTTCGTAGATGCCGCGTGACTTGATGCCGACATAGCGATTCTCCACCAGATCAACGCGCCCCACGCCGTGGGCACCCCCCAGTTGATTCAGTTTGGCAATCAGTTTGGCCGGTGTGTATTTTTTGCCGTCCAGCGTGGTCGGATTCCCGCCGGTGAAGCCGACTTCCACGCAGGCCGGGGTGTCCGGCGCAGACTCCGGGGCGACGGTCGTGGTAAACATCGACTCTGGCGGCTGTGCCCAGGGGTCTTCCAGAATGCCCCCCTCGTAACTGGTGTGAAAAAGATTGCAGTCGATGCTGTATGGCTTTTCGAGTGTGGCGGTCACGGGAATGCCGTGCTGGTGACTGTAGGCGATCAGCTCGGAGCGGGACTGAAAATCCCACTCCCGCCAGGGGGCGATAATCGCAATGGCCGGATCAATGGCCAGATAGGCCAACTCAAAGCGCACCTGATCGTTCCCCTTGCCGGTGGCGCCGTGAGAAACGGCATCGGCCCGCGCAGCCTTCGCCGCCGCCATCTGCGCTTTGGCAATGAGCGGACGGGCGATGGAGGTGCCCAGCAGATATCCCCCCTCGTAGACGGCATTGGCCCGCAACATCGGAAAGAGATAGTCGCGGGCGAAGGTCTCCTTCAAATCGGCAATGACCACCTTGCTCGCGCCGGTCTTCTTCGCCTTCTCGGCGACGGCTGCGAGATCCTCGCCCTGTCCGACATCGGCGCAAAAGGCGATCACCTCGCAGTGATACGTCTCCATCAGCCATCGGATAATCACCGAGGTGTCAAGGCCCCCGGAATAGGCCAGCACTACTTTTTTGATCCGCTGCATCTCGTAGCTCCCCATCGTCAACATCCCATAAACAGGCGCACCCTTGCGGTATAGGACACCTCTTTCTTATGGTTCAAGACTAGCACTTTAATCTGCATCTTGGCCATAAGCAGAATCGCCTTGGGACCGCATAGAACATTCCGTCCACGATGTGTCCTTGATTTTCGAAAAAAACAGATGTTATAGTACGCCTTCATGCGCTGCATGATGGGCGCTTCACATTCTGACAGAAGCATGAGGGCCGTCGTGTCACACAGAGCCTCACCTCGAAATCAAGCTTCCTGCCTCTTCCTTTTTCTGTCCTTGTCTATTTGCTTCGTCCCGCTTCACGCACAAGAAATACCGCCAGAACTTCCCTCCATCACGTATGATCTCTTTTTCTCCAAGGCGCTGTCCCACATCAATCAGAAAAAATATGAGGAGAGCGTCCAGGAACTTTCACAGGCCCTG
>CAZQIT010000078.1:0-3877 GCA_964592995.1 uncultured Nitrospirota bacterium
AAACAAAGGAGGCAATCATGAAGAAGACATTATGGTTTTTTTTGATCTGTGGAATGGGGTTGTCTGGCTGCCATGCGACAGTCTTGCATGGGGTTCGGGGGAGCGCTGCATATACGACGGGGTCCGTCTACTATACCGTTCCTGCTTATCCCGATCCCTTTTGGTATCCGGGATATGTCTACAATCCGCGTACCCGCGTTTACTTGGACACGCGGTACATCTATCCGGTCTATCCCACTCATGGCGTAATCGTGGATGAGCCGGTGGTGGTCAGGCCGGGCCGTCGTCGTCTTCACAAAGCGTTGTCTTCGGAAGGCGCACCCGGTCTGCACCTGAACAGATGAAACTTCAAGATCGGGGTATTTTATTCGTGGATTTTGTATCCGTCGACATGATCCAATCCTCTCCCATTACGACCCCTCCTCCATGGTCCTCTGGAGCGCGGCGCCGGGTGCGGGTGTGGCAAGAGGCCCAAAAACGGGTGCTGCGGCGGGGACAGTCATCTTGCGTTTTTTGCGGAAGATGTTGAGCAATCCACCCAAACACATGATGCCGCCGCCATACCAGACCCAGAGCACCAGGGGATTGTGCAACGCCCGCACGCGCGCCCACGAACCGTCCGGGGCCACCTCCGGCAGCGTGACAAAGATATGCCCCATGTTCACCTGATGAATGGCCGTCTCGGTGGTCGGCGTCTGCGAGACGGTATAGAGCCGCTTTTGCGGATAAAGCTGCGCAATCAACTTGTCGCCCTTGTAGACATTAAACAATCCCTCCGTCGCCGTCCAGTTTGGGCCTTGTGCGGGGTAGAGTTGCAGGAGTTTGAGGGTGTACGATTTCAGCCGAATCGACTCGCCCGGCTTCATCGGTACCATCACCTCCGTCTGATAAATCGTCGAGACGATGATCCCCGTCACCATCACCAGAACGCCGATGTGGGTGACGATGCCCGCCATCCGCCGGGGATTTTTTCGCCAGGCCACCCCCAATCCTCGTAAGCGATTCACCCCGTCATGCCCCGCCCAAAACGTAGCAATCTGGTTAAAATCGAGCACGATGACGGTGGCCACGAACGTCACCACCCAAAGACCCGCCAAGGCGTAGGCGTCCCGCACGCCTACCACCGCGAAGAATCCCAGCGCGCCGGTCGCCATCAGCACGGGCTTTAGAAAAAGTGGTTTGAAGCTGGCCATCGACGCCTTGCGCCACGGAATGTACGGGCCGATCCCCATCAGAAAAATCAGTCCCAGCGCCACCGGCATAAAAACAGCGTTGTAATAGGGTGGGCCAACTGAGACCTTCTGGAACTTGAGCGCCTCGACAAACAGCGGGTAGAGCGTGCCGATAAAGACGGTGATCAGGGCGACGAGAAAGAAGAGGTTGTTATATAAAAAAACCGCCTCGCGCGAGACGATGGACTCCAGTTCGACCGTGCTTTTGAGCTTGGGGGACCGGAGGATGAGCGCGCCGAACGACAGCAGCAACATGAAAGAGAGGAAGGCCAGAATGAACACGCCGCGGCCCGGATCGGCAGCGAAGGTGTGGACGGAGGAGAGGATGCCGCTGCGCACCAGAAACGTGCCGATGAGCGAAAGCGAAAAGGCCAGGATAATCAGAAACAGGTTCCAGACCTTGAACATCTTGCGCGTCTCCTGCACCATGACCGAATGCAAAAACGCCGTCGCGGTCAGCCACGGCATAAACGAGGCGTTCTCGACCGGGTCCCAGCCCCAGTAGCCCCCCCAGCCCAGTTCGTAATAGGCCCAATAGCCCCCCATGAGGATGCCGGTGGTGAGGCACATCCAGGCCACCAGCGTCCAGCGCTGCGTCGCCTTGAGCCACTCCTCGCCCAAGCGGCCCGAAAAGAGCGCGGCCATCGCAAAGGCATAGGGAATCGAAAGTCCCACATACCCCAGATAGAGCATGGGAGGATGGATCACCATCGCCGGGTCTTGCAGCAGGGGGTTGAGGTCTCGGCCATCCGCCGGAACGGGGAATATCCGCTCAAACGGGTTGGACAAGAAGAGGATGAGCAGAAGGAAGCCGCACTGCACAATCGACTCGGTCATGAGCAGATAGGGCATGGCGATCGGCTGACTCTTCCAGTGAATCCAGGCCGCCAACATGGAATAGAGCGACAGAACCCAGGCCCACAACAGCAGCGACCCCTCGTGCCCCCCCCAGAGTCCGGCGATTTTGTAGAAGATCGGCAGCTTGCTGTTGGAGGTGGAGAAGACATATTTGACCGAGTAATCCATGGTCACATAGGAGTAGATCATGCACCCGATGCCGATCGAAAGCAGGATGAAGTTGGCCGTCACGGCCTGACGCGCCACCGCCACCCAGACGGGGTTCTTCGACCGAATGCCGATCATCGGACAGACGATGCCCACGATGGATAACACCAGCGCCGTCGCCACTGCAAAATGTCCAAATTCGTTTATCATTTGCTCGCTGCTATGCCTCCCTTTAAATGATTTGACGGTTTCCGTGTCGATTCGCTACAATGTCGTCCATGAACAAACGGCAGGACCTCCTGGCAAAGTACCTTTCGGACGTCAGTAAAATTTTCCTCACCGCCGCCGTGGTGAAGCAGTTCGTCGGAGAGCGGTTCAATCCGCATGAATTGGCAATTGTGCTCGTGACCGCCGCCCTGCTCTTCGTCATTGCTTATTTTGTCCAACCGAAGGAGTAACCCCATGACAGGGCTTTCGATAATCAGTTTGGTCTGTTTGGCCTTGGCTTTCGTTGCATTGGCGATTGTTAAGTACCAGGAGCGCCACGCGAAGAAATAGTCTCGCGTGCCGCAACATCACGGAAGCGCCACGCCGCACCGTGTGGCAATCGCAATGGCCAACGCTTCGAAATCCTTACGGCATTCCTGTGCCGCCGCTGCATGTGAACCCATGGCCCCGTCGGCGTATTTCAAGGCAAAAATTGGCTTGCGGGCTTCCTGGGCCATCGGCATCAGGCTCCGGTAGTTTTTGAGCGTCGCAAGGCAGTGCAAGTCGTTGTCAGGAGCCACGCCTTCTTCGTCAGCCTCGTCCATCATATATCGACGGTACAAGGAAGGAATCCGCTCCATCCAGCGTCCATAGGCCGCAACAGGCCGATCAAAGCGGATGGCAGGTTGCAGCGTCACATGCCCAGCAGGGCACATCTCCTCTGTCGGAAGTTGCAGGTGGAAATCGGTCGGTCTCTTCTTGAGCCGCTCCGTCCACCCGATGCGCCATCCGCGCAGTGTCGGCCCAAAGTTTCGCAAGCCCTGCAATGAGAACAGGTCGGGTGCAAGCGGAACGACCACATGCGTGGTGGCAATGAGGGCGGCGCGGTTAATGGCCCCCAGGTTGGAGCCGACATCCACAAGCACCACATCCGCCTCGCAATCCTGTGCGGCCTGGCAAATGGCACGATAGAACGCAGAGATCACACGGAATGCGGCCTCGTCCCCATCCAGGCAGCGGGGCCACGCATCCGAAAGCTTGTCCTCAAACCCGGAAAGCCCCAAATCTCCCACGATCAGACCCAGGTTGTCGTCAATCCTTTCCACATGCGGCGGCGCAATGTCGCCCGTCCCTTTCAGGATCGGCTGAATGACGCCAAGAAAGGTATCGGGATGTGGGCCGTCGGGCCAGAGTTCTTCAAGTCGATCCTCGTCCAGAAACATCGTGGAGAGGTTGGCCTGTGGATCAAGGTCCGCAGCCACGATCTTCAACCCCATGTCCGCGTACATCCAAGCCAGATGATAGACCAGCGTCGTTTTGCCAACCCCGCCTTTATTATTAAAAAAAGCGATAATCTTCATGGGGACAGCCTCACCGTTACAAGTACGGACGTCGGCTGAAACTGGAATTCCGGCGGCGGGTTCCCGTTCTTT
>CAZQIT010000079.1:0-7205 GCA_964592995.1 uncultured Nitrospirota bacterium
TGACAAAGGTGGTGCAATCGCTGGCCCAAACCGACTGCGGAGGACGGCTGGTCTCGTCTCTGGAGGGGGGGTATAACCTGAATGCACTGGCCCGATCCGTAGCGCGGCACCTGGACGTATTGGCAGGCTGCTGAAAAAGTCAGGGCGAGAAACGTGCCTCAAGGTTTTCGCTCAACGTGAAAATAATCACGCGCTCTCCGGTTTTGGTGCTGATGTCGGTGTGGAGGCTGACGACCTTGATGCCCGTGATCTTCTCAATCATTTCCTGAACCAGCGCCCGGCCCTGCTCCATCAGATTGGAGCGGATTTTCTTGATGAGGTTCATCCCTTCCGGATTTTTGGCCAGTTGTTGTTCTGCCGGGGTCAGGACGCCTTTGAGTCGCACCAGGATCATGTCCTGAATAATGAACGCCTTCGTCTCCTGCGGGCCTCGGCCCAGATAATCCTTTTCAAACTGAATCAGGGCGTTACCGATCTCCGCCTCAATCTGTCCTTGTGTCTTTGTCATGAGCGTTCCTCGTCACAGGCTCTGAGCGTAGGGGGTTGGATCGGGAATGTGCGCCGACCGAAACGCCCGGATACGCTCTGCGCATTTATTACATTGTCCGCAATGTAATAAACCTTTTGGGGCAATGCAAGAAAAGGAGAGAGACAGGGGGAGGTGACGACCCTTCGCCAGCACCTCCGGCTTCGAAAGTTGGGCATAGGGGGTGATGACCGTCAAGGGGGATTGCAACCCCTCACAAAGGGCCATTTCGAAGGTTCTCAAAAAACTCGAAGTGCTGTCGGGAAAGGGATTACCCTTCAGGATGCCCAGCGCGATCGTTTCAATGCCCTGGAGCGCTGCATGGACGGCTGCCTGGGAGAGTAGCAAGATGTTCCGGCCCGGAAGGTAAACCGCGCGATCTTCCGAGTCAAATCCTGGGGTGTTGTGGCCGGTCAATTCCCAATGGCCCCAGTGGTTGGGATAAACATCCGCCAGGGGGAGCCGCACCACCGTTAGCGGCGCCAGGACACCGCATTTTTCGTGCTGGCCGTGCGGGTCGTGCTGGCCGCGCTGGATTTTTTTGAGATAGCGACGCAGCCCGTGCAGCTCCGCCTTCTCCCAGATAAAGCCGCACCGGACATAAAAAGGAACGACGCGGTCAAAGCGGGCGAGAAGCTCCCCCACTAGGGCACAGCTTTCAACTCCACCACTGCTCAATACTAAAACGGATGACGTGGCGCGCCTCGTTTGCTATCGGCTCTCATTTTAAAAAACCGGCCGTTGTGGGGCAATTTCGGTTGAACGATTCTGGCTGTTCAACTGACCGCAGGCGGCCAGAATATCCTGACCCTTGCTCTTTCGAAGGGTGGCCGTCAGGCCGGCCTCCGAAAGCCGTCTTTGGAACCGCAAAATCTGTTCATCTGAAGGACGGGAGTAGGGTGAGGAGGGGTAGGGATTAAACGGAATCAGATTAATTTTACATCGAATCGGATGTGTGATCCGGATCAGACGCGCTGCGTCCTCCAGGCTGTCGTTCACACCTGCGAGCAGCACATATTCAAAGGTAATGCGACGGCGACGGGGCAGCGGCAGCGACTCACAGGTGGCCAGCAGCATCTCCAACGGATAGAGCCGATTCACCTTCGGCATGAGCCGATCACGCACTGCGTTGGTCGTGGCATTCAAAGAGATGGAAAGGTTGACGGGGGCCGGTCCGTTCAGAAATTCCTGAATCTGCGGTGCCAGCCCCGCCGTAGAGACGGTAATGCGGCGCGGCGAAATACAAAGGCCCATCGGGGAGATCATTCGCAAGAGCGCTTCCGTGACGGCGGCCAGATTCGCCAGAGGCTCTCCCATCCCCATCAGGACCACATGGGTGATGCGCCTCTCCGCAGGCAGCGTCTTGGAAACCGCCAGGATCTGCCCGATGATCTCATGCGCCTTGAGATTGCGCTTGAGCTTCTCTTCGGCAGTGAGGCAGAAGGTGCAATCCAGGGTGCAACCGGCTTGTGAAGAGATGCAGAGCGTCAGCCAGTTGCGCTGTGGAATCAGAACCGCTTCGATCCGGTTCCCATCTTCCAGGCCCAGGAGAAATTTCTCCGTGCCATCTACCGATATTTGCCGCTCCAGAATCGACGGATGGAACAGATCAAACTGTTCCGCCAGGCGGCTCCGTTGATCGGCGGACAGGTCGGTCATCTCCTCAAAATCTGCCGCATGGCGTGTATAAAGCCAGGCCAGGATTTGCGTGGCGCGGTACTTCTTCCAGCCCAGACCCACGACCAGCACCTCCATTTCCTGAAAGGTGAGGGCCAGGAGATTTTTTTTGATCGGTGCGTGTTCCAAATGCGGTACTCCAAAAAAAATCGGCCCTCGCGCGAACCTGCCGATCAGTCGGCGATCTGCGCGTTCAGCCTCGTGATGACTTTGCGGTGGGCCGAAGAAAAGGGGTATGCCGACAGACCCGAAAGCGGCGCCCATCGATATTCCGAATCAATCCGATGGGCCCGGTCAGCCCCCTCAGCCCCATCAGCCCCATCAGATTTATCGGAGCGGTCGGGGAGGTTGGCCACCCTTCCGATAAAGAGATGCAGCGTCATCTTGAAATGGGTAAACGTCTGCTCCAGCGAAAACCATGCCCGAAAGTTTCCGATTCTACCCCGAAGATAGGGGCGTAGCATCGCTCGAAGCTGAACGCTGAAACCGGGCTGCGGTGTGTCCACCCTGCCGCCAGGAAGTTCCCACAACCCACCCAGGAGTCCCTGCTCCGGACGCCGACGGATCAGCACGCGGTCTCCGCAAACAATGGCGCCTGCCGCGTAGTCTCGATGGGGGAGGGTTTGGGTCGCGCCGCGTTTTGGCAGATCGGACTGAATCCCCCGTTGATATCCCAGACAGCCTGCCCGAACAGGACAGCGCGGGCATTGCGGAGACTTCGGCAGGCAGAGGGTCGCGCCCAGGTCCATCAGGGCATGCGTATAAAGATCAGCCTCTTTTTGGGGCAGCAGTTCTTCGGCGTACTGCCACAGCCGGGACTGCACTTCGCGATCCCGTGGATTTTCCGCCACGCAGAAATAACGGCAGAGCACTCGTCGGACATTGCCGTCCAGAATGGGGTGACGCTGGCCGAAGGCAATTGTCAGAATCGCGCCCGCCGTAGAACGGCCAATGCCCGGCAGGGCGTGAAGGTCATCAAAGGTCGAAGGCACTTGACCGCCGAATCGGGCCACCATCTCTTGCGCGGCGCGATGCAGGTTGCGCGCCCGGGCATAATAACCCAGCCCCTCCCAGACCCTTAAAACTTCCGAAAGGGGCGCCGCAGCCAGGGCGGTCATCGTCGGAAAAATAGACAGAAACCGGCGATAATAGGGAATCACCGTGGCCACCTGGGTCTGCTGGAGCATCACTTCGGAAAGCCAGACGGCATAGGGATTAGCGTCGTTGCGCCAGGGGAGATCGCGCCCGAAGCTGCGGTACCAGCGCAACAGATCACGGGCAAACAGGGCGACGCGTTGGCCCTTTGTGTCAAGGTTATTTATCGATGAGACCTCTAAGGTCGTGGAGTTCTTTTTCAAGGCGCTCTAATCGCTCGGTGATGGGGTCTGGCAGGTGGAGATGGTCCAGGATGGCGTCCTCCCTGAGGCCCCGCACAATCTTTCCCGGAATACCGACCACGGTGGCATGGTCGGGCACCGACTGGAGCACCACCGAGTTTGCGCCGATTCGGACATGATCACCGATGATAATCGCGCCCAGCACTTTGGCCCCCGCCCCGACCACGACATGATTCCCCAGTGTGGGATGCCGCTTTCCCTTCTCCTGTCCGACCCCTCCGAGCGTCACCCCCTGATAAAGGGTGACATGATCCCCGATCTCTGTCGTCTCTCCGATGACCACGCCCATGCCGTGGTCAATAAAAAATCCGCGTCCGATCACGGCGCCGGGATGGATTTCGATGCCGCTGACAAACCGCGCAAAGTGGGAAATCAGTCGGGGAATGACCGGAATCTGGCATCGAAAAAGGAGGTGGGCCACACGGTACAGCAGGGTGGCGTGAACCCCGGCATAGGTGAGGACAATCTCAATCCCATTGCGCGCTGCGGGGTCCCGTTCAAAAACGGCCCGGATGTCTTCTCGTATTGTGCGGAACATACAAGCCTGGATGTTTCACAAACGGCGTCTCCGCCTCCAAATGGAGAGTCCGGCCACCAGAAAAGTCAGCGGCAAAATCAGCACGGAGGTCAGAAAGAGGGTGTTCGTCTGCGGTACGGAGAGCAACAGGGTGCTGGTTTTGGCTTCCTGTGGACGGATGGAGACGAGGTCTTTCTCCTCCGCCAGCCAGTTAACGACATTTTGAAAAAGGTCGCCGTTGCCCAGCGAGTGCACAATGCCGTTGGTGCCAAAGTCGGCGTCTCCGAAAACCACCAGCCGCATCTTTTGCCTGGCGGCCGATGACGCTTCTGGCAGACCGGACGCCGTGTCTTTATAGCGAATGACGCCGCCCAGGGTGATCGGCCCTTTTGTGTCCCGCTCCGGATCCACGACGATATCGCCCACAATCTGCGTGGTTCGCCAACTGTTGGGGCCAGTTTGAAGAATCGGATCAAAGCGAAAGGGGGTATCGGAGGCCGCATGAAACGCCACCGACCGGGCCAGCGGAAAAAAGGTCGCCAGATTGAATTTTCGGGTTATTTCATGATCCGGATAGCGGTTGACCACCGGCACCACACCGCCCAGACCGGAACTGGGGTCCAGAACCAGGTCGTTCTCAATCCGCACCCCCCATTTTTCCAAAAATGGCGAAAGCCCCGTCTGAACCAGGGGGTCGATCAGCACGAAGAGGCGTCCGCCGTTTGCAAGATAGGCCGAAAGCGCCACCTGCTCTTCCTCTGCGAAGGGACGCTGCGGGCCGCCGATCATCACCACGGCTGCATCCTCCGGCACCTTTTTCTCGGCCAATAAAATAAGCGACTTGACCGCAAAACCCTGCGCAGTGAAGGACTCGCTGAGCGCGGCATATCCCCCCCGTTCTTTGTCTTCCAGAGGGTGTTCCCCATGTCCCTCCACAAAGTAGAGCGTTTTGGGAGACTCGCGGCTGACTCGAATCAGGGCCGAGGTGAGGGCGGCCTCGGAGACCTTCTGGAGGGTGGCCGACGAAGCCCCCCGTTTCAGGACGATCGTGTCAGGCTCGGTAACATGGTGTCGCTGGGCCACTTCGGGCCGACGGTCCGGGTCAATCATCTCGTATTTGAATTTCGAGGTCTGGTTGGCGTAATTCTCAAAAAGGTCCCGGGCCTGATTTCGGACGCTGCTGCGTTCGGAGAAAAATCCGATGACGTGGATTTCCTGCTTTAATTTTTTCAAGACGCTCACGGTTTGGGGAGAAAGGGTGAAGACCCCGCTTCCGGAAAGATCCAATCGCACCGGATTGTGGCTGATCATGAAATTTGTGATGGACAGGATGGCCACGACCACGATCACCATGAACAGACTGTTGGCCCCCAATTGCGTGGATCGGCGTCTGGAGAATACGCTCAACATCTCAAAGTGGGCGACCAGAAAAACCAGCAGATGGACAACGGCGATCACTTCCAGTGTCATGTAGACCCAGGTCCGGTCGGGCCAAGTTAAATAGGCCACGAACCCCCCCACGCCCAACAGTGCGCCCAAGATGCCACTCAGCAGGGTGACCCCCTGTTTTAATGCACTCGGCATCATGACGCAGCCCCCGCCGCAGCCCTCGCAGGGCTCGCAGGGCTCGCAGGGCTCGCAGCCCTCGCAGGGTGTGTGGAAGAGATGAATTGACGTTGTGCGTTCGACATCAGATATCCCAATGGACAGACCTCACACGCAGGCTCTCGTTTGCAATAGACCTTGGCGGTCCTGACAATCAGGGCATGGTATTCATTGAACAGCGGTGCCCGATGTGGCAGACGACGCATAAAAAAGGACTGGACGCTGGCATAGCCGTCCGATGTGTCAATCAGTCGGTGGCGCAAAAAGATGCGACGGGTGTAGGCGTCGACCACAAAGATGGGAAATGCTCCGGCGTAGAGAAGAATTGAGTCGGCGGTCTCCGGGCCGATCCCTGAAACAGAAAGCAGTTGCGCCCGGAGTGTCTTCCCCGCCTGTGCAAACATCCGATCCAGGCTGCCGCCATAGGTTTCGTGAATGAACCCGACCAGGTTCTTGAGCCGTCGGGCCTTGACGTTGAAAAAACCGCTGGAGCGGATGAACAGGGCCAGCCTATTCTCGGAAACGGCGTGGAGGGCGGACAGGGTCAGCAGATTCTGCTGTCGCAGGACCGACAGCGCCACTTCGACATTGCGCCATGCCGTATTCTGCGTCAAAACAGCACCGATGATCATCTCCGTCGGCGTCTCTGCCGGCCACCAATGCTGCGGGCCGAAGTGGTCATGCAATCCCTGATACATCTCCATTAAGCGTGGATCGGGGATTGAAGCGTACGTTTCCGAATCAAGATGGACAGACATGGTTTTCAAGGCGTCGCCGTATTTTCCTGAATCCAGTTCATATAATCCGGCAATCCCTGCGCCATGGGAAGGGCAATGATTTCGGGGATGGTATAGGGATGCCGCGCCTTCACCTCGCGCGACAACAGATCAAAACAGCCCGCTTGCGTTTTGACGATGAGCAGCGATTCCGTCTCGTCGCAAATCTTCCCCTCCCACCTGAAAATAGAGGTGACCGACGGGAGGATGTTGACGCAGGCCGCCAAACGATTTTCGACCAGATAACGACCGATCGCTTTCGCTTCGTCCTGGGAAGGAGTGGTAATCAAAACGACAATGCCGTCCATCGCGAGCGTCATGGATTCATCAGAACGGGCAGATCATAACATGGCCGCTCAAATTGGATCAATCCGCGCTGCCACCACCTCCACATTGGGAGGCAGATCGGGTCCACCCCCAGCAGGTCCATGCAATCTTCAGGGATCACACGCAATAGTGGGTTCTAATCTAAGCGTACAGTTTAGAGACCCTGAACAGATGAAACTTTTTGTCTCCCACCCCTCTCACGATCGCACGAAAGTTTTTGAGCTTCGCGTTAAATGACTCTGCGGAGGCATTCGTACTTCGGTTTATGAAGTCATTCAGGATCGTTGTTTCATGCAAACGGAGGGATTCCGCTGCCGTGAAAAATGATTCCATCTTTTTCTCCTCAGTCTTGCGATACCAGGCCTGAAGTCGTCCCTGTG
>CAZQIT010000080.1:0-5936 GCA_964592995.1 uncultured Nitrospirota bacterium
TGACACAAAAAATATTTTTCATATAGTATTTACAAACAAAATCTTCCTACATTATGATATGAAACCTTGCGGGCGCAAGCGATGGGGTTCGTGCCGTATGGAAACGGAGGTTCCGTGCTCCGTCATAACGAAAGGGGGAAAATAGATTGCATGCGTTAGGGACGCACCTTCTGGTCGAGTTAAAAGATTGTAGCACCCAATATTTAAACGATGTCAAAAAAATTGAAGAGATCCTGCTGATGGCGGCGCGGGAGGCGAAGGCCTCGATCATCGAAAGCCGTTTTCATCGGTTCAGCCCGTTTGGAGTCAGCGGCGTGGTGGTCATTGCAGAATCACACCTAACGATTCACACGTGGCCAGAATATGCCTATGCTGCGGTTGATATCTTCACCTGTGGTGATACGCTGCAACCCGCTGTGGCGGCAGAATATATTGTCGAGGCGTTGGAATCCAGAAATCCGTCCCTTATGGAGTTGAAACGCGGTCTGCTGTCGGTCAGAGGGGAAAAACTGCCCCACAAGCCGCTAGATGGAGCCGGTGTAATTTATGAGCGAGATGAAGAGTTACAAATGGTTTTATGATTACCTCTCTCCCTACGAGGGGCATATTCATGGAATCGGCGCCACGGTCTTTTCCCGACAGACCCCCTTCCAGCAGATGGAGATCGTCGATACGCGCAGTTATGGTCGATGCTTGGTCCTGGATGGTAAAATGCAGTCCAGCGAAGCGGACGAATTCATCTATCATGAGGCGCTGGTTCATCCGGCCCTATTGACCCATCCCGACCCCAAAAAAGTGTTCATTGTGGGGGGGGGCGAGGGGGCGACACTCCGGGAAATTTTGCGCCATCGGTCGGTGGAATCGGTTCTGATGGTGGATATAGACCAAGAAGTAGTAGAGTCCTGCAGAACGCATCTCCCGCAGTGGCATCAGGGGGCGTTTGATGATCCCCGGACGCAATTGCGTTATCTTGACGCCCGTAAATATCTGGAAGAAACCGACGCCATCTACGACATTATTATCATCGACATCTCTGAGCCTATAGAGGAAGGACCCGCCTACCTTTTGTATACAAGGGAGTTTTACACGCTGATCATGGACCGCTTGAGCCCCGATGGGGTGATTGCCTTACAGGCGGGTACGACCTCGGTTACAAACCTGCTTAATTTTTCGTCCGTCTATAACACCCTGAAGGCTGTCTTCCCTGTGGTCTCCACCTATCAGGCCAATATCCCCTCTTTCGGCCTTCCATGGGGGTTCGCCCTGGCGTCGAAGCACTTTGATCCGCAGTCATTCGATCCCAAAGAGATCGACAAACGGATTGCAGAGCGAATTAACGGAGAACTCCGCTATTACGACGGCGAGGTGCATTCTGGACAATTTCTCCTCCCCAAACATGTCCGACTTCAGATGCGCCGTGAAGAGCGTATCATCGAAGACAACCAGCCGTTATTCACCTATAACTGACGGGGGCTGTCGCTAGTAGCCACCGCATGACAATCGACGACGACCAATATAAAACCCCTCTTTTTGACGCGATGGTCTCCCTGGCCGAGAGCCGGAAGGTCTCCTTCCACACCCCCGGTCACAAGAGCGGCAAGGGCATCTCCACCCGTTTCAGAAAGTTTGCCGGACCCCGAATTTTTTCGATTGACCTCACAACGCTGGACGAGGTCGATTCCCTCCAAAAACCCAAGGGGGTCATCAAGGAGGCGCAGGAGCTGGCCGCCAGGGCCTATGGCGCGGAGCGCTCTTTTTTCCTGTTGAATGGGACCACTGGCGGCAACCATGCCATGATTTTGGCCGCCTGTAACCCGAAAGACCGTGTACTGGTGGCCCGCAACGCCCATAAATCGGTGCTGGCGGGCCTTATTTTTTCGGGTGCCCAACCGATTTTTTATCTGCCCGCCGTCGACGAAACGCTTCGGATGACCCTCAACGTCACGGAGGAGGCCAGCCGTGCGGCCATCGACGCCCATCCGGAAGCCAACGTCCTCTTTCTGACCAGCCCCAATTACTACGGCATCTGCGCCGACCTTCAGCGCATCATCCCTTATGCACACGAAAAGGGGATGGTGGTCCTGGTGGATGAGGCGCACGGGCCGCACCTGAAGTTTCACCCGAAACTCCCGCTGTCCGCCATGGAAGCGGGCGCGGATATGGCCGTACAAAGCACGCACAAAATTATCGGCGGCATGACACAGGCCTCCATGCTCCATGCGCAAGGTCCCCGCGTGGATATGACCACCCTGGCCACCGTGTTGCGCTTTGTTCAGAGCACCAGTCCATCCTATATTTTAATGGCCTCATTGGATTTGGCCCGGATGCAGATGGCGACGGAAGGGCAAAAGTTGCTAGATAAAGCCATCCGTTTAGCGGAAGATGCGCGAAGCCGAATCAACCGTATTCCAGGCCTTTTTTGCTTTGACCGGGAAACGGTCAAAAATGCCCTGTTTTCCAAAATGGGAGATTTCGATGTCACGAAGCTGACCATTACAGTCAAAGCGCTGGGTCTGTCCGGCTATGAGGCGGCGCAGATTTTGAACACGCAATATCATATTCAGGTAGAAATGGCCGATCCGCTGAATGTCTTGGTGATTGTCAGCATTGGCGACCGGCGGGATGATTTGAATCGTCTAGTGGATGCCCTTCGGGATATGTCGAAGCAATATCATGGCACGGTGAAGGGCGCCATGATACTGGATGAAGTGGGCCTGCCTCCGTTTGGAAAAGTGGCTACGATGACCCCTCGCGAAGCCTTTTTCGCCGATTACCGATATGTCCCGCTGGAGGAGGCCGGAGGGGAGATCAGCTCCGAAATTGTGACGGTCTATCCGCCGGGCATTCCCTTGCTGTTTCCAGGAGAAACGGTGACCACAGAGGTATTGGACTATATCCACACCATGAACCAGTTGGGCGCAACAATCGACGGGCTTAACGCCGCCAACAACACCATCTCCGTCGTTAAAGCATAAAAATGCTCCCGCAGGAAACAGGGCCTGCTCCCTCCATCTCTTCCACGGCGGCCGTCCCGCCCAGTGTCGCTCAAGTGATCGCTCAAGTCCTCGTCCTGGGCGGCTCCGACTCGTCCGGCGGCGCAGGTATCCAGGCCGACATCAAAGCGATTCATGCCCATGGCGCTTACGCGGCATCGGTGATCACGTCGGTTACGGCGCAGAATACACGGGAGATCACGACTGTTTTTGATCTTCCGCTGCGGGTGATCGAGGCCCAGATCCGGGCAATTTTGGATGATTTTCAGATCGGCGCCGTCAAGACCGGCATGCTCTCGTCCAGGGCCATCCTGCGGCGGGTCATTCTGCTGCTGGGCGCCGTTCGGAATCTGGTGGTCGATCCCGTTATGACCTCCAAAAGCGGGGCCTCCCTTTTAGCGTCGGATGCCCTTTCGCTTCTGCAATCCCAACTCATCCCGCTTGCGACATTGGTCACTCCGAATGTGCCCGAAGCGGAACGCTTGACAGGAATGCGGATTACCTCCCTTTCGGATGCGGAGGCGGCCGCCCGAAAAATCCATCAACTGGGCTGCGGGGCCGTACTCATAAAGGGGGGACATCTTCCACCGGAATGTCTACGGGAGCGCGCGTCGGATTTGCTGTTTGACGGACGGGAGACGACCCTTGTCCGGGGGGAGTATATCGAAGGCGTTGACGCGCATGGAACGGGCTGCACCTATGCCGCCGCCATTGCGGCGCATCTGGCGCAGGGAGCGTCCCTGATGGAGGCGGTGCAGAAGGCCAAGGCCTATATCACAGAAGCCATTCGGCACACGCTGCCGATTGGACGAGGCGACGCCCTGATGGACCATTTCTACTGAGGGCGCGTCCATGAATAACATCCTTAACAAGGAGGAGTAGGGGAGGTTATGATTGGAAGGCCGCCCAGAATAGCTTCTGGACGGCCTCTTTGACAGCCTCTTTAATGAGCGCCTGACGCTAGGTACAGACTTCGGCCTCCTCACAGTCGAGGTAGGTCGCCTCAATCGAGCCGTTATTTCCCTCATCAATTTGGATGCCGCCGGTGGATGTGGAAATCACCGCTGCAGCGCTATCGCCGCTGGTAACCAGAAATCTTCCCTCAACCGGACAGCTTGAGCCATCGGGAGTGAAGGGAAGGCTTTCCGGAGCGGTGCTCAGCGTGAAAGTCCCGTTCGTGCAAGCGGACGTAATCGCAATCGTTCCTCCGAGCGACAAAGTCTCTCCTGATACGTTGGCGCCATCAATCATTCTTGTGGCAGGGATTGATACAACCGTAAAATTGGTGAAAGTGGCGCTGTAAGTGTCGTCTCCATCAATGTTATCGGTCTCGCCCGCTGTACCCGTTAAGGCTAGGTTGGTCGCCCCTCTGGCGCAGGTCGTCTCGTTAAACGCTTCCGAAATCGTTATGGCAAGATTTGTGGTTTGGAATATATGGTCGGTCTCAAAGGTTCCATCCCCTTTTGCATCTTCCTTCGTGGATACGGTGAGGTTCATGTCTAAGGACCCATTCAGGAAGGTCTCTCCATCGCAATCAGAGATCGTGCCGGAGTAAGACATGGTTCCATTCAAAACCTCTTCATCGACGTCTCCAGAAGCCGTGATCGTGGTCCGAGTTAAGACATCCGTCAATGTGATTTGAAACCCTCCCGAAGTGGAGTTCAAAACGAAAGAGCCGTTTGTCAAAACGGTCTCACCAGATGTACTGTCGTCGGTACAGTTGTTGTTGACAACGGAAAAGCCATCATCGGTGTCGTCATGGGGTGTTTCATTGTCATCCGTCGTTAGGGTTGAAGTACCTGTGCTGCATGTATCGGTAGGGGACTGCAAGGGCTTTTGCCGGTGTGTTTTTAAAGGGGCCTTGAAATCTGCTAACGCCTGATGGATTTTCGCCGTGTCACTTAAGTTCGATTCGGCGCTTGCCTTGAAAGCAGGCTTGCTAAGGCTAATATCCGACGAGAAACTCCCCACGTTTAATGCACTTATCAGTGCTTTTGTGGCGGTAGCGGACGATTCAGCGCCCGCAGTTGGGGTGGTGGTTGGGGTGGAACTGCTACTGCCTCCGCAGGCGTAGATCAAAAGACTGACTGATAGCAAAAGGATACTGAATACCAAGTTTTTTGTCGTTAAAGAAAACATATTATCCTCCTGTTTAGGGTGAGTTGTCTTCAATATGGTCTCTAAACACAGATGCATATAGCATGGGGGGCAGCATGTCAAGGGCATCTTGAACCCTCCGTTTTGGCCGATGACGTCACCGGCAGTCGTTTTTGTGTGAAGTAGACATAGAGCAGGTATCCGTCGATCGCCAAGACCAATACCATCACACCGTAGGCCAAAACACTTTCGATGATCTTGAGTTCCATCAGCACGCGCGAGAGGCCGAAGCCGACCCCGATTCGCCCCAACAAACTCAACATAACCTTATGGGATTTTACATCAGAAAAGTTCCGGACGGTTCGTCTTCAAATATGCCACCGCTCGCGCCCTCTTCTCAGGTCGAACATCTCTATAATAACATGGGACCTGGCAGCTCAATCGTGCCAACTCCTTGCGATTTTTATCACTGCATGTTACCTTCGCTGCAACTCGCGCCACAAACACCTCCTGTTTGTATTGAACAAACAGGAGGATACTTGTTTGTGTTTATTTATGCAGCTAGACAGTAGTTGTATGCCCCACTACAAACATCATCTCTTTATTTGCACGAACAGGCGGCCCCAGGGTGATCCTCGGGGCTGTTGTGCGTCTAAGGGATCGGAAGAGATTCGAGACTTTTTAAAGGAAGCGCTGCATAAGAGAGGCCTGAAAGGGACGGTTCGGGCCAATGCGGCAGGGTGCTTGGATGCCTGCGCCAACGGGCCTTCTGTCGTTGTCTACCCGGAAGGCGTCTGGTATACGCTGAAAACCCGTGATGACGCCATGGAGGTCATCGAACGACAT
>CAZQIT010000081.1:0-2538 GCA_964592995.1 uncultured Nitrospirota bacterium
GCCGGTGTTCCGGTGATGCGTCCGCCCAAGATACGAATGGGCAGAAAGCCCGATGCCCAGAATGTCGTCACGATCCCAATAGAGCAGATTGTGGCGACAGGCAAAGCCGGGCCTGGCAAAGTTTGAAATCTCATACTGCGCATAGCCCGCCTCCGAAAGCCGCAATTGCGCAATCTGGTACTGCGCCGCCGAAGCGGTGTCTGGCATAGGTGAACGGCCCTGTTTATGAAACAAGGTCCCTTCTTCCACGGAGAGGCCGTAGACGGCGATGTGGTCGGGCGAGAGGCGCACCGCAGCCTCCAGCGTGGTCTCCCACGCCCGCTCCGTTTGTCCCGGAATGGCATAAATCAGGTCAATGCCGATATTGTCAAACCCGGTTTCGCGCCCTACATGGAGCGCACAGCGGGCGTCTTCGGCTGTGTGATGGCGGCCCATCATTTCAAGGATGTCGTCGCAGAAGGATTGCACGCCGATGGAAAGGCGATTAACGCCCGCCGCACGCAGCGACGCCAGATTGGAGGCATGGATCGTGGCTGGATGTGCTTCCAGGGTGATTTCGGCGTCTGGGGTCAGATTGAAGTGATTCCTGCAATCCAGCAAAATCTCCGCAATCTGGGCGGGCGCGTAGAGGGTGGGGGTACCGCCTCCCAGGTAGAGGCTGGTGATCCCGCGCGCGCGAAAGTCCGGATTCAGGCGTGCATGGCATTCGATCTCTTTGCGCAGGGCGGTGAGGTAGCGCACGGCCGGCCCTTCGCGATACCCCTGGATGTTAAAATCACAAAAGGCACAGCGGGCAATGCAGAAGGGAAAATCCAGATAGATTCCAAATGGCTCTATTCTTCTCCCCTTGCGGGCGAAGCCAGGTGAGAGGAGCGGGTTGATCGTCATGATGAGACCCCTAGGCGCTCAGGGACTGCATGACCGCCTGCGTTGCACGCGGCGTCGGTTCCCCCTGTCTTTCCAGAAGTGCCAGATGCTCCTTTAAAAAGTCCAGGTCGTCCGGTCGGTCAATATCATACCAGAAGGGAAGCAGCGCGCAGGAGACGTTTTTTGCGTTGAGCTTCCTCAGCGTTTCGGTCATCACCCGGCCCGTCCCCCAGGAGATGCCCGAAAGAAGATCGGGGATGAGATCTGCGGCCAATGCCGATGCACCGATTAAGTAATAACCGCCATCCCCGCTGGGTCCCAGAACACAGGGAGAGGTCGAAAGCTGACCGAAAGCCTCTCGAATGAACGCCTCCGGGAGTGTTGGGCTGTCGCATCCAATCAGGACGATCTTCGCAAAACCTTCTGAAAATCCCCAAGTCAGCACGTTTTTCATCCGCTCCCCCAGATCGTCGCCGGTCTGTTGAATCCGGCGCAGGACGTGCTCACGCGCGCATTCGACAAAAAAGGGGTGATGGATGGAAGGTGCGCAGGCCAGGGCGCGCTGAACGCCCAGCCCATCGGTCAGATGGAGCGTGTCTGTGATGAACGCCGCGTGCAGACGCGCCGTAGCCTCTTTTGACAGACAGGGGAGGAGCCGCGTTTTGACCGCTCCGGCTTCAGGGGCCTTGCAAAACAGTACCAGCAGTGCGCCGCCCCCTTCCCTCTCAACATCGCCGCTTAGGCCGCTATTTTGGATCACTGTCGTCGGTGGGCTGCGCGAAGCGCACTGCCCTCCGCAGGAGCCGCAGGAGTTGCAGGAGCGCGTTCTGATCCCCATCGGAGCTTCTCTCGAAGCACTTGGTAATAATTTCGGTCGGGAGAACGGATCAGTTTGAGGCTTGTTTCGGATGCCTGGATTTGCACCACATCTTCCGCCTGAAGTGGAGAAAATGCTTGTCCGTCAAAGGCGATCACCGGTCCGGGTTCGACCGTTTTGAGGGCGATTTCGATCCGAGCGTTGGACGGTACCACGATGGGTCGGTGCGTGAGCGTATGGGGAGAGATGGGGGTGAGAAGGATCGCGTCCAAAGAAGGATGGAGAATCGGGCCGCCGACCGAGAGAGAGTACCCCGTGGAACCGGTGGCGGTCGCCACGATCAGTCCGTCGGCCCGCAGGGAAGTGACAAACAGGCCGTCAATGGACACCTCCATCCGGATGAGTTTGACGCGGGTGCCGCTGTTGACCACAATTTCGTTGAGCACGGACGGCTGCCGGAGCAGCGTCTTGCCGCGTCGGATGTGACAAGTGAGCATCCGCCGAGGGTCTTCCGTGAATTGGTTCTGAAAGATGCGCTCAAGATTCGGATAAAGTTCCTCAAAGGTGACCTCGGTCAAAAAGCCGAGGCTGCCCAAATTGACCCCCAGGATCAGGATATCGCGTCCTTGTACCTGCCGGGCCACGGAAAGCAGCGTTCCATCGCCTCCCAGGACGATAATCATTTCGATGGAGGGAGGGGGTGGCTTGGGGGAAGGGGCCAGGAGGCGCACCTCTTTTTTTTGCTGATGCAGCCAGTGGATGAGTTTTTCAAGGATCGCGTCCTTTTGGGGATGATCTGATTTGATGACAATGCCGATCCGTTTCATGATCGTTTCATCTCGTCACGACGAGCA
>CAZQIT010000082.1:0-8315 GCA_964592995.1 uncultured Nitrospirota bacterium
GACATAGACCTGCTTGACGACTTCTGAGAATGTGCCATAAGCAATCCCATTACGCAAGAGAATGCGCACAAGTGGACGAAGGATCTTAAAGATGGCATCCTGAATCTCTTCCCGCATGGATATTCTTTCCTTAAACCCAGATTACAACAATAGAAATGATCGGGTTGCTGACGACTGACCGCAGTCATTTTCTGACTGCTACTTTATTCCCAAATTTATTCCATGTCAAGAAAATCAGGGGTCTATGTGAAATACCGTGGGTATCGTGGACCCTAGTTTTCAGACCATAAATTAAGAGGGTAACCTGCTGCAATGGAGGAGCAGGTTATGAGTGAGACGAAGCGCAAGATTTTTACAGGTGAGTTTGGTGAACGAAATGGGCCAGGATGAGGGTGTTCATCCGACGCAAGTTGGCCTGTGGAAGAAGGAGTTGAAAGGGCAGGCTTCCAGCCTGTTTGATGCCAAACGCGGCCCGAAGCCTGCCGATCCGCATGAAGAAGGTTATCCTCTTAAACTCGACGTATTATTGTCTTGACAGAGGGGTCCACGATCGTTCATGGGATCGGCGCACCGGTGTTGGAGTTGAAGAGAGGTCCGCTGTCAATGGCCAAACCGGAACTGTTCGGCACACTGACCGTCTTGGTGCACGGGTATTTTCTGCCATCCCGCAGCGTGAGGGTGAAGCGGATGCTGTAGACGCGGCCATCCCCTGTACTGCTGCGTTCTGCCAACACCCACGCACGCGACGTTCCAGCCCCGCCGCCATCCGGTGACGGAGGGGTCACCGGTTCATCCTGAACGACCTGATCAATGCGCACCGTGGCCCCCGTTGGCAGACCTCGGATGCGGATGGGCACCCTGCGGCCATCGGCGCGCAACACCGCCACATGACACAGCCGAAGCGACTCGCAGGGACGGTTAAGGCTCACCGTCCAGGTGAAGTTCCGACTATTGCAAAGATTGTTGTTGTCGCAGACGGTTAGAACAACGCCATACGTACCGGCGGAATTCAGGGCTAACACACCCGTAACGCGCCCATTGGATGGGTTGATACTGATCCCCGGCGGGAGACCCGTCGCGCTATAGGTCAGCGTATCACCCCGATCCCCTGTATCGGGATCGCTGGCCTGGAACAGGAACAGGATGGAATCATCCTCCAGATTCGTGGGATTCCCGATCGGCAGTGTAACCCCACTCACCGGGACGCCATTCACCACATCCTGAATGTCCGGCGAACGGTTGTTATTTTCGACCTTCAGGGTAAACGGCGCACAATTCTTTAGGCCGCCCAGGTCCGTCACACAAATCGTGACCTCGTAATCGCCCGCAGCGCTAAAGGGTGGCTGCCCGGTGATCTGACCCGTGCCCGGATCAATCGTCACCCAAACTGGATTGCCTGTGATACTAAACGTCATGGCATCACCGTCCGAGATGGCCACGTCCGGATCAGTCGCCCCGAATGGGAACGCGGAAAAGGTTTCATTTTCTTTAACGGCAACCACCCCATTGGCGGTCTGATCCACCAGCGACGGGGGCCGATTGGTGTTCGACACCGTCAGGGTAAAGCTCTGGGTTGCAAAAGCCAAGCTAACATCTTTGACCGTGACCGTAATGGAATAGACCGGAGGCACCCCGACGGGCAGACTCGCCGTGTATAAAATCGTACCGGTAATCTGGCCCGTCGCGGAATTGATGGTCAAACCCAACGGGGTCAACCCCGTGGCACTGTAGGTCAAGATGTTGCCAATGTCCAAATCAGCTCCCGCAAGCTGCAGGAACACACTCTGACCCTCGGCGTTGGTCCGATTCGACGGGTCAACCGCCGCCAGCGTCGGAGTCCGATTTTTATTCCTCACCACCCAAGAACAGGTTGCGCTGACCGACACCGTGCCGTCCAAAACGGTAAACGTCACCTCATAACTGCCTGCGGAGGTGAAACTGGGGGTTCCGGTTATCTGGCCATTCGAGGCCCCAATGACCAGATCAGGCGGCAGGTTGACGGCGGTGTAGGTGAGCGTGTCGTTATCCGGATCGGTGGCGAGCACCGTCAGCGTGCCGATGGAAGTCCCCTCCGTGCTCCCCGCAGCGGGAATCAGCCCACATAGATTTGTAATCACCGGCGGACGGTTCGTCTGAGTAATCATCCAGTCGAAGGCCTGGCCGCTGGACAGGCCGCTGGAGTCGGTGGCGGTAACGGTCACAGCGTAGGTTTGACTGGGGCCTGCGGTGGCGTCGAAGGAGACAATCCCGCTGATGACGCCGGTGACCGCATTGATCGTCAACCCCAGTGGCAGGTTGGCAGCGCTATAGGTGAGGGTATCCACCGCATTGGGATCGGCGGTGTTGGGCTCCAGGGTGTCCGGATCGGCGGCCACAACTTGCAGGGAAACCGCCGTATTCTCCGCCGTTGTCTGCGTGATCGGACGGGTGGTCACCGGTGCGCGGTTTGTATTGAGGATCGTCCAGGTGAATGTCTGCGTCGCGGTGAGCTGTGGGTCTGAAACCGTGATGCTGACAAGATAGACACCCGCTGCCGTGAACGGGACTGTGCCCGTAATGAGACCCGTGGTCGAATCGATGGAAAGCCCCGGCGGCAGCCCCGTAGCGCCAAAGGTCAGCGCATCACCATCACCGGTCGCGTCAATATCCAGCGGCGTGACGCCACTCCCCTCGTTGTCCGTTCTCCCAGAGGAAGGAATATTCGTCAGGACCGGCACCTGATTTGTGGTACCGATCTCCCACTCAAAACTGGCGGTATCGCTCAAAGCGCCGTCCGAGACGGTAATTGTTACGACAAATGTTTTAGCCACTGTCGGCGTTCCCGTAACCTGGCCTGAAGCATTGATCACCAAACCGTCTGGAAGACTGCTACCCGCGCTATAGGTCAGCGTCGTACCCGGATCGGGATCCGTGGCCACGATCTGAAGCGAGACGGATGTATTCAAAGCCGTGGACTGGTCGCTGGGCTGGGTGATCACCGGCGGCGCGTTGACGTTGACAATCGTCCAGGTGAACTGCGCGTTGACCGGAGCGGATAAACCATCGGTGACACTGACCGTCACAGGATAATCCCCCTGGGCCGTAAAGGGCGCCGTTCCCGAAATGTTACCCGTAGCCGCATTGAGACTGAAGCCGGGAGGCAGATTCACCGCACTAAACGTCAGGCCATCCAAGTCCAGATCGCTTGCAAGACCCAGGACGGAAAAGCTGTCGGTTTCGCCTTCATTGCTGCTCTGAGGGGGAATCGTGCTCCAGGTCGGCGGCTGGTTGACGTTGCTAATCGTGAGGACAAAAATCGCGGAGGTTTCGGCCGCCAGCCCGTCCTTCGCCTTGACCGTTACTGTGTAGGGACCGGCATCTGTGAAGGCAGGCGTTCCTTCAAGCACCCCCGTCGTTGCGTTGATACTTAAACTCCCGCTGGTCGGCAACCCCGTTGCACTATAGGTCAAGGTGTCGGCCAGGTCCGGATCGGTCGCGATGATGGATAGCGAGAAGGCGCTGTTTTCAACTGCCGTCTGGGGACCGGGATTGACCACCACCGGCGGGCCGTTGGTGTTGGTAATATTCCAAACGAAGCTCTGGTTGCTGGACAAGAATCCGTCGGATGCCGACACCGTTACGGCATAAGACGGCACAGTATCGAAGGGGAGTGTGCCCGTAATGAGACCCGTGGTCGGATTGATGGAAAGCCCCGGCGGAAGATCCAGCGCACCGAACGTCAATGCATCGCCATCGGGATCGTTGGAACCCAGGCTCGCACCGACACTCAAAGAGACCGTCTGGCCTTCAATCTTCGTTTGCGTGCCCGGATTGGCGACGATCGGCGCCCTGTTGGTGTTGGGCACCGTCCACTTGAAGGTCTGAAAGGTAGAGAGCAGTCCATCAGAGACCGTCACCGTGACGCTGTATGGGATGTTGTTGGCGTTGGCGTCAAATGTGGTCGTTCCCGTAATGGCGCCCGTGGCAGAATTGATCGAAAGACCCGGCGGGAGACCGGTGGCGCCATAGGTAAGCGTGGTGTTCGGATCAGGATCGGTGGCGACAATCTGAAGCGGTGGGGAGAGCAACTTATTCTCCGGCGTGATCTGATCCCCCGGAAAGGTCACCACCGGCGGCCCGTTGACGTTTAAAATCGTCCAGTTGAATGTGGCGCTGTCAGACAGCGGGAGAGGCGTACCGTTGTCGGTCACCGTGACCACAATGGTGGCATACACCCCCGCCGCCGTGAAGGGGGGGGTGCCCGAAATCAAGCCGTTACTGGCATTGAGGGCAAACCCAGGCGGAAGTCCTGTGGCAGTGTAGGTCAGGCTGTCCAGATCAATGTCCGTGGCGATGATTTGGAGCGACGCGGTCACCCCCTCGTTGCTGGTTTGATTCGTCGGTGTTGTCACATCCGGTGCCCGGTTGACGTTATTCACCGTCCATTCAAATGTCTTGCTGTCAGAAAGCGTTCCGTCGGAGACGAAAACCGTCACCATATAGTACCCATTGGCGTCAAAGGGGAGTGTGCCGCTAATGTTGCCGGTGATCAACCCGATGGTCAAACCCGAAGGAAGACCGACGGCGCGATATTCCAGCACATCCCCCACATCTGGGTCCCTGGCCGTTACATGCAAGAAAACGGTGTCCCCTTCGTTATTCACCTGATCCAGGGGCTGCGTTATTGTCGGCGGGTTGTCGGTCGTGTTCAGGAGAAGCAGTTCCAGTCCGCTGGGATTGGCCGTGTTGGAACTTGCGCGATAGGCTAATATTCGAGGCTTTGGGGAAGGTACCGTACGATCAAAGGCCAGGCGCGTCTGCGTGGGGAGGCTGAACTGACTGCTGGAGGGTGCCTCCACCTGCACCTGTTCACTGATCCATCCGGCCACTTCGCAGGCAAACCGGACCTGTCCGGAAGAGACGGGACTCCACCAAGCCACGCAAGGATGTCCCGCGCCATCCAGGGCGATGGAGGGATTTCGGGCACCCCCGGCGGAATCAATAACGATCTTCACCCAGGTGGTGCCGCCGTCTGTTGATGTGAGGTAGACGAGCGAGTCTTCTGTGACCGTCGTCGTGGCCAGATCGTCATACCCCGCAACGATCAGGTGCGGGGTATTATCACTACCAACAGCCAGCCCTAAACCGCCTGAGATGGGGGCCGACAGCACTTGAACGGGTGCGGATACCGTATTGGAGTAGAAGACCCCGCTCGCCCCTCCCACATTGTAGACCACGTGGCCCTGACCCGCAGGCCCTGCGGCATAATCCAGATCAACAGTGGATGCAGAGGAGGTAATGGTAATGCCGCCATTGAACTTGACGGGACCGCAGGCCGCGCCGCGCACCCAATTCAGCACACCGGTAGACGTAAAATCGGCGGCCACGAAGGGATAGGTCTCACAGAGGCCACTTCCGGCAATCAGGTCCACCGGCAGCGCAGTATAAGTCCCCGGCCCGTCCGCATCGGCACCCAAGTCCGCCCGCCAGATAAAGACATTCCCCGTATCGGCAGGCAAAGTTCCATTGCCTGCGTACACATAAAATGGGACGCCCAACGCGCTGACCACCAGCTCCGGCACACCGCGCAGGTCGGAAGGGGTGCTATTGGGATCCAGCAGGACATTAAGCTGCCAAACGCCCCCAGTCTGTATCCCCCAGTGGGGCACCAGCGTGAGCGCGCTTGCGAGCGTGCAATCGGCGTTCTCGGCCCAGCCCACGATCGGTTGACTAGGGATAGAGAGATCGAAATCCAAGCCCGTGAGTCGGATGTCGGGGGAACATCCCACAGGCGCCGAAATTTCGTCGACCGTTTCAAAGTTCCAGACAGCCGACCACACAGGAGATGGATGCAGTCCGATCAAGAGACCCCAGATGACCACTGCGCCCGCAAGCGACCCAACACCCCCTTTTCCCCTTCCCCAAACCATCGCCGACCTCCTTAACCTATTGACTCAAGCTGGCATCTCGTGCCGAAGTTGCGGAATTGTATCATACCGAAACAGAAGATTACGAACGCCCCGCCCCCCAATCGGAGGGGCGGGGTAACGATATGGAGAAAGACAAGACGGATGTCGGAATTAAAGACGAAAAACTTGAGGTGCTACCCTCCCCTGACAACGATCCCTGTCCCACATCCTTCACTGGACACGGATTGAACCCAGATTACGCATTAGAAAAACAACGCCCATGCAAACTTAAATCCCCTCCTTAACAAGGAGGGGTAGGGGAGGTTATGAGTGCTTTTTTGGACGAAGGATGTGGGTCTCATTCCCTATGGCCCATCCCCACCTTACCTCCCCTTGAAGGGGAGGGACTCATGGAAGGTCATTGAGCCACTTCCCCGCCGCCAGCAAAAGATACGGGACAGGGACAGCCGACAAGGAGAAGACAGGGAGGGGGTTACGCCAATATCCGTGGAGCGTTTCAGTAAAAGGTTGTCATCTCGACCGAAGGGAGAGATATTACTAACGCCGAGCTAAGCCGCCGCCTATCGACACTGAACAAAAAAACACGCTTTATGCGGTCGGCTCCATGTCTTTGTTGGGGTTCTCTTCTAAGGGAAAGCCTTGACTCTCCCACCGTTTTAAGTCTTCAACCATTGCGTGAATGTTGTAATTGAACTTGGATGCATACTCGTCACGTAAACGACGCGTCTCCTCAACAATAGGATCAGTCCACATTAGGTGTTTCCTCCAAATAGTTGATCAGGGGTACAAAGCACGGGCGGCTCGAAACCACTTTGACGGCAGATACGCCCAATGAGAGGTTCCATTTCAGCGTTTGCAATGTGCTTGCAGTTCCATGTGAGCAAAAGTTGGTTCGTTCCGGCGTGACCCGCAGCGAACCGTCGTGCGCCGTCTGATTCCCGGCCGTCGTGGCAAAGGCGTGGCAAAAATGCCGCCCACGTCCGAAGCGGGCTGGGCGACCGAGATCGAGCGACGCGCGTGAGGCCGCAAAGGGCAACGTCGAGACCATCGACGCAGACGTTGTTTCCCGAGAAGGTCCACTGGCTTTCAGTTTGGGCCCAAGCTACCAGGCGCAATATCGAGACTACCCATGGCGGCCTTGGAGGCGCGCTCGACCCTGACGGTTACTTCGAAGTGGGGGGGAGGGGTGGCGCCGACTATCTCCAGCCAGGCAGTGAGCGATCCCGCCTTTGGGAACACCGCAGGCGTGATTTGCATGACGAAGGTCTGCTCGTCGTTGGCCGCGTCTCGCCGAATCATCTGGACCGGCGGATCGGCGGTGCTGGGCGCGTTGTCAAAGGCTAGCCTTTGCCGGAATCGAACCTCATCTCGTCCGCGCATGCCGCTGATCACGAAGACGACGGCAAGCTTGGGCAAGATCATCACGCCCTCGCCGGGGGCGAACACGATGCGCTCGTTGTAGATGCCCATCGCGCTCAGTTTGTTTCCGTGCTCTGACCGCACATCGTCGCAGAAAAACACTGCCCGCGCTTGCATCGCGATGGTGCTACTTCCTCGCCTCGCGGATCGCGCGGCGGAATTCTGGCGGTCTCGCGAGGGGACCGTGGGGCGCGATCGTTGTGATCGAAAGGGTGCCGACGGGTACCAGGTGTGTTCCGGCAATGCACCCACCTGGGCTGAAAGCACTCCAGTGCCAGGGAGTCTCCTCCTCGTCCCAAACCTGGACGATTGCCCGAGCCAAGGTCTGTTCTGACGGAAAAGGTTCGAGCGCGAGGTCCGCGATGCTGAGGCCCATGATCTCCATCGCTGCATGGTTGAAGATGAATTCTCCCCCTCGAAGAGCTTCCACCAACGTTGAAAGTGCCGCGTTGCCTGTGCCAACAAGTTCCCGGTACGGGGGCGCGAGGTAAAGGGCGTGAAGGCTGCTAGAGAAAGCATGTTCCTGGCTCTTCGCCAACTCGCGGATGCGATCCATCAGCGTGCGGGCAACCGGAATCTTATCCTCGTGCGTCATGCTCTGACCCTCACATAGAATCCTACCACCTGCCCGTAGCCTGGGCACTCCAACTCGTCGAGGCGGTGCAAGATGCGCCAAGACGAACCAAGCTTGCTTTCCCACCATTCCGGCAATAGCGAGTCTCTGATCGCAACGTGCGTCGGTCGCCCATCCAGCGCGTAGAGCGCCACGACGGTCGCCGCCGCAACGTGCGTCGGAAGGGTCGCGGCAAGCGAGAAGGCGTTTCGTTCGTCTCGAATCAGGTCCCGGACGGTTTCCCAGGTCATGCGAGTGGGCGGCGCATAGTCGAAAAAATGCCGCGTCGGAGGATCGCGTGGTCAAATCGCGCATCATGCCCGCCGCAGAGGGTCCAGCACCGAACGTCCGCCTGTGGCCAAGACTGGCTGCGG
>CAZQIT010000083.1:0-21426 GCA_964592995.1 uncultured Nitrospirota bacterium
CCGGCACGCCCCTTGCGAAGCGAGGGATTTTAAGTCCCTTGCGTCTACCTATTTCGCCACTCCGGCAATATAAAAAAACGACTCCTGTGGTTGTTCCGCTATTCCAATCCCACCACGACCTCCCCTTACCCCTCCTTGTAAAAGGTGGGGATTCCTCCCCTTTTCAAGGGGAGGTTAGCGTGGGGCATAAAGTATCGCAAACTTTTGCAACTAAACACCAGTATCCCATGATAACGCTTTGCATTGAGCGGATTGTACAGGGGGGGAGTGGTCTGGGGCGACAGGATGGAAAGGCCGTCTTTGTTCCCTGTACCCTTCCGGATGAGGAGGTGACGGCTAAGCTTACGCGCGTTCGGAGCGACTATGCCGAGGGGGAGGTGCGGGAGATTTTGCGACCCTCGCCGGAGCGGGAGACACCCCGCTGTCCCTTGTTTGGTGTGTGCGGAGGGTGTCAGCTTCAGCACGCATCGCAAAGTGCGCAGCTTCATTATAAAGTCGAAGCGCTGCGTGAAACCCTGTTGCGCATCGGGAAAATCACGATCCCCGTGGACCAGATGGCCCCCGCCGTCGCGTCTCCCTTGGCGTTCCACTACCGTGGGCGGGCGCAATTCAAGGTCGGTAGCAATCAGATTGGGTTTTATCGCAGGCAAAGCCACCAGATTGTCCCCGTCGCGGACTGCCCCCTTTTGACCGACCCGCTCAACTGTGCCCTGGCGTTCCTCCGAGAGCGCTTGCGAGAGCGCTTGTCGCTGCAAGGCATCACGGAGGTCGAAATTCAGGGCAACATGTCGGAAGAGGTCCTCATTGTTCTGAAAGGGCGGAATTTTTCAGAAGAAGCGGGCCGCCGACTTTATGAAATGTCGCGGGAGATCTCCTGCTGTGGGGTGGTGACCTATACGAAGCGGGGTCGGATGGTTTTCGGGCAGGATGCCCTGATTCATCGGATTGACGGACGCACCCTGCGCGTCAGTGACCGCTCTTTTTTTCAGGTGAACGCGCAGACGAACCGGCTCCTGATCGAAACCGTCCGATCATGGGTGGCCCCCGAATCTTCTGACGCCATTTTGGAACTCTACAGTGGTGTGGGCAACTTTACGCTGCCTCTGGCTGAACGGGCGCGGCAGGTCACGGCGATGGAGGCCCATCCCGTCGCCGTGCGCGACGCGCGCTGGAATATCACAAAGGCCGGATTGAAGAATGTGACGCTCATTCCCGCTTCTGTCGAAGCGGGTCTTTCGCATCTTCTGCGGAAGAAGTGTCGCTACGCGGCGATTTTTCTGGACCCGCCGCGTGAAGGAATGTCCGCCGCCGCATTGGCGGCGCTGGCCGCCCTGGCGCCCCGGCGGATCGTCTATCTCTCTTGCAACCCGGCCACCCTGGCGCGCGACCTTCGCACGTTATCCCAGCAGGGGTATCCCCTCCATCGGCTGGCCCCTTTTGAGATGTTTCCACAGACCGCCCATTTGGAAGTTTTGGCGGAAGTCCGTCAACCCTGACTTATCTAGTATTTAGTTGCAAAAGTTTGTGATACTTTCTACCCCTCCTCACCTCCCCTTGTAAAGGGGAGGAATCCCCTCCTTTACAAGGAGGGGTAAGGGGAGGTCGTGGTGGGATTGGAACCGAGGAACAGAATACAATCGCTTATTTATGCAAGTAAGCTAGGATACGCATGAAACCGATCATTGCCATCACCCTGGGTGATCTTTGTGGCATTGGGCCGGAGGTGATTGTGAAGGCACTTTCGGATGACACGCTCTATGCGGTTTGCCGTCCGTTCGTGGTGGGGCACGCCGGGTGGATGGATCAGGCGGCGGCCCGCTTTGCGCCGTCGTTATCCCTCCGCGCAATCACTTCCCTTTCGGAGGCCCGCTTTGGCGCGGGGATGCTGGAGGTGCTAAGTTCTCCGCACCCGATTGACCTGACGGGCTTGGAATATGGACGGCCCGATCTGCGTGCGGCGGCTGTGGCGTTTTCCGCCCTCACCCGCGCTGCCGATATGGCGCTTTCGGGCGAGATTGACGGAATCACCACGGCCCCGATTCATAAGGCGCAGATGAAACAGGTGGGGTTTCCGGCGCCCGGACACACCGAGTTTCTGGCCGACCGCTCCGGCACAAAATCGTTCGGGATGATGATGGTGGGTGGGGGACTCAAAATCACCCTGGCGACGATCCACCTGGCGCTCAGGGAGGCTGTGCAGATTCGGATGGCGTCGGTGCTCTCGGCCATTCGTCTGACGCATCAGTCGATGCGCGTCGATTTCGGGATGAATCAGGCCAAAATTGCCGTGGCCGCATTAAATCCGCACGGCGGCGAGGAGGGGCTATTTGGTGACGAGGAGCAACGGGAAGTCGTTCCGGCGGTGCAGGCGGCACAGGCGGAAGGGATTGATGCCTCCGGGCCTTATCCGGCCGACACCCTGTTTTATCACCTGAAACGGGGCCGATTTGACGCTGCCGTGGCCCTCTATCACGATCAAGCGCTCATTCCAATCAAACTTCTGGCCTTTGGCGACGCCGTCAACGTGACGCTGGGTCTCCCCTTTGTGCGGACCTCGGTGGATCACGGAACGGCGTATGACATTGCCGGACGCGGCATTGCGGACGCCGGCAGCCTGAAGGCGGCCCTCCTGTTGGCCGCCCAGATGGCAAAGAATCGCAAGGACAATTCGTGAATCGTTCAGGATCGCCCTGTCAGGACACCTACACGACCCTTAGGGGTGTGCTGCCACAAGATGACGCAGCGTAAAGATCAAGGTCTTCGATCATCTTCAGGTCATCTTCCGGCTTTCGGCCCAGGGTGGTCAGATAGTTGCCGATCAGGGTGTGGCTGGCCCCCGCCGCAAACATCCAGGATTGCAGATCGCGCAAGTGAACCTCCCGCCCGCCTGCGGTCATAATATCTTTGGAGGGAAGCATCAGGCGATAGACGGCGATGATTTTCAGGATTTCCATGGGGCGCAGCGGTGCCATCTGCTCAAATGGTGTCCCCTGAATCGCATGTAAAAAATTCAGTGGCACCACATCAACATCCAACTCCTGAAGGGCCACGGCCAGTTCCACCCGTTGTTCCAGACTCTCTCCCATGCCGAAGATTCCGCCAGAACAGATGCCGATGCCCGCCGCTTTGCAATACTGGATGGTTCGGACGCGATCTTCATAGGTGTGTGTGGTGCATATTTTTGGGAAATAGGATCGCGCCGTCTCCAGATTGTGGTTATAGTAGGCCAGTCCCGCCTCTTTTAACGCAACGGCGATGAGGGGGTCTTCGATGATGCCCAGCGACGCGTCGGTGCGGGTGTGTCCCGCAGCGGCGAGTTCCCGAATGCGCTGAAGGACTTCGGAGAGGACCGACCCCTTCCGCAAACCGCGCCATGCGGCCACAATGCCAAATGCCCCCGCCTGATAGCCCGCCGCCTCCTTCGCCGCATGCAGGATCGAAGCTGTGGCCATCAGAGAATAGGTGGGGACGCCGGTGTCGTGATAGGCGGATTGGGCGCAGAAGTTGCAGTTTTCAGAGCAGTCGCCCGATTTGGCGTTGACGATGGAGCAGAGGTTGATCGCGTCGCCAAAATAGTGTGCGCGCACTCGGTTGGCGGATGCGATCAAGTCGATCACATCCGGGCCTTCGAGCCGCATCAGATCACACCCCTCCTCGTCCGTCAGAGACACACCGGCAATCGCCTTCTCCTCCATTTTGCGGATGAAATCCCGACGATCCGCTTTACGGATGAAATCCATTTGATCCGACATCTTTATACCCACTTTTTTCTTTTAAAATAGGAGAACAGGCCCGTTGCGATCAGGAACATAAACCCCAGGATGGAATAGTAGCCGTATCTTGAGTTCAGCTCCGGCATATGCTCAAAGTTCATTCCGTAAATACCCGTAATGAGCGTCAGGGGCATCAGGATGGCCGTAAAGACGGTCAGTACTTTCATGATCTCATTCGTCCGGTTGGAGGCCATCGAAAGATAGGCCTCCATGGCGCCGGAGATCAGGTCGCGATAGGCGTCGGAGAGGTCTGCAATGCGCACGAGGTGATCGTAGACATCCCGATAATAAATGGCCGCCTTGGCGCTGATGACTTTGAAAGGGTCCCGGCTGAGGCGGTTCAGGATGTCCCGCTGCGGACCGGTGACGCGGCGAAGATGCATAATGTCCCGCTTCAGGGTGAAAATTTTATTCAATGTGGATTGGGTCGGATTCGCAAACACATCCGCTTCAATCTGGTCAATCGCCTCATCATATTGATTCAGAATGGGGAAATAGTTATCCACCAATCCATCCAGGATGTCATGAAGAAGAAAATCTGCGCCCTGGGTGATGGCTGGCCCCATCTTGAGGCAGCGCTCTTTGGAGCGACCGATGCTGCGGGAAGGCTCGTCATGATAGGTCACCAGGTAGTTATCTCCAAGGAAGAAATTGACCTCCATGGTGGAAAACGTCTGGCCTGACGTCGCACGCGAGCCGTGGAGCACCAGGAAAATATAGTCCCCAAAATCATCGACTTTGGGGAGAAGGGTTTCGGCGATACAGTCTTCAATCGCCAGGGGATGAAAGTTGAAATCCCGCGCGAGAATGACCGATTCTTCCGGGGTTGCCGCTTCCAGGTCAACCCAGATCAGGTTGCGCTTGTCCGCCAACAGGGCAGGCAGGCGATCGGCCTCAACGAAGTGGCGAAATCCTTCCTCTTTTGAATACGCGAAAATCGTAACCATCTCTTCGCTCTTCGGTCAGTCCAACGCAGCGAAGCTGCAAAGGGGGGAGTGAAAATAACACGCAAGTGATACGCAAAAAGCCGATCGGAGAGATTTTGTGGTGCGGGTGACTGCGGGATAATTCAGACAGAGGGGCCTCCCGACGTATGCCGAGAGGCCCCTCTGTCTGTGTTACGGTTTCCTGACGACAGATGTGGAGGTGATGGTCACCCTCCGGTTCTCTTGCCGTCCTGAAGCGGTTTTGTTGCTGGAAATAGGACGCTTCTCCCCATATCCTTTTGCCGAAAGCCGCGCGGGATTGATCCCCCGCTTCACCAGATCGGCCTTCACCTGATTGGCACGCCTCTCCGACAAGCCCTGGTTGTACTTGTCGCCGGACTCGGAATCCGTATGGCCTTCAATTTCGCACGAAGCCTCAGGGTATTTGTTCATGAAATCGACGATTTCCTGAATCTTCGCGTTGTATTCAGACTGGACTTTGGATTTGTCTGTGTCAAACCGGATGACCAGATCGACACGGATCAACTCCTCCGGAGCCTGGGGTACCGCAGGAGGCGTTGGCGGCGGCGGCGGCGGCGGGGGTGGCGGTAGCGGCGGAAGTTCAACCGGCGGGGGGGGCAGCGGCAGTGGGGGGGGGGGCGGCGGCGGGGGGGGCAGCGGCGGTGGTGGGGGCGCCTGCGGCGGAACAAACAAATCAAACGAGGGTCCCGGCGGAATCAGATTGTCTGAATTATTGCTCTGCGCGTGAACAGACATCTGTGGAAACGCCAACAGCAGCGTCATAACAGCAACTTGTGTTATTTTATTCATGGATCGATCTCCTTAAAGTATGCGGTTAGGTTTAGAAGAGTTTGTAGGACAGGCCCGCAGACGCAATAAACCGAACCTTGTCTCCAGAGTAGGTGGTCAGGTCCGCAGCACCCAGCGTAACGACCAACGGAATAAATTCGGCCCCTGGAATCAGGCGAAACGGGGCGATGGAAACGCCCGCATTGAGGTTGAGTCCGTTCCAGTCGACGACCAGGTTCGTGGAGTCGAAAATCTCATACGCAGCAGCACCGAACACATAGGTGCCGTTCTCTCCCTTTCCGTCCTTAACGTCACGGGGGCTTTTCTTGCCAAACCGTTCGTTCCCAGCGCCGACCGTAAAGTTTAACTTTGTCGCTCCAGGCCTCTCAGAAGGGTATGCCTGCACCGCATGACTCAGTGTAATGTAAAAGCTCTCGTCCGAATCAGATTCGCTGTCCGGAAAGAGATGAACCGCGCCGACGGCCAGGGAGGTCCCCGTGGCGACATAGCGATGGAGCTTCACCCCACCCGACCAGTTGTCTCCCTCGGAGACATCGTTGATGGCCGCGCTCAACTGAACACCGACATACTCAACCGGATCTCCCAGACCGATGCCGAAGCTCACGCCCGCGTCATCATCATTTGAATAAGCCTGTTTACTGGTGATTCCCGCGCCCAGAAACACGACATTGCTGTGGGCACCCCATCCGCTGGGGATGGTCAGCGTGGTGGCCGCCCCGTTGGGAAAGTAAACGGTAGGCGCAACCCGCTTTGCTGGAATGCGTGCGACGGGGCGCGTTTCGATCCCAGCCCCGGCGGCGAACAGATTCGACGGAAGGACGACCCATCCCAAAATTAACCCAACGATCATCAACATATGAACCGCTCTCGTTTTCATACCCGTTATCTCCTTCAGTTTACGGTGATGTAACCTGTTTTATCAGCACAGTCCCGTACGTCACGGGACATGCCCTGTTTCGCCAAGTGGTCGTGGAGAACACAGACCCCAGTTTGGCAGAAATGCCTGCGAACCCTATCATGTCCCGTTTATGGATGTCAATTTGATGGGGCCGCTTCGGATACGCCTTCAATATCTGGAATGGCGCTTGGGCACCCTTGTATAGTTCGCCAGTTTATGTTATACGATGGGCCTGCGGACGGGTGTTGCGAAGTGGTGGGCAGAAGATTGGGCGCGCACGAGTGGGCGGAAAGTAGCCCACTTTTTTTTTGGGAGGGGGAAGGGCAGGATGAATCGGGAAATCCTCTCCGTCATTGACCAGATTGGTCGGGAGAAAGGAATTGAGCCGCAACGCATTGTGAAGGCGGTGGAGTCCGCTCTGTTGACTGCGGTCAAGAAGCGGTATGGCGCAGAAGAAAATGTCCATGTGCGGTTGGATTCCGAAACCGGCGAGATCGAAGCGATTGTATTGAAAAAAATTGTCGAAACCGTGGCCAATCCCGGAACCGAAATTGCCTTGGAGGTGGCCAGACGGATGGATCCTTCCGCCGAGGTGGGCGACGAAATCGGCGACCTCCTGGAGATGAAGGATTTTGGTCGCATTGCCGCACAGACCGCAAAGCAGGTCATTTTTCAGAAAGTCCGGGAAGCGGAATGGGAGTCCGTTCATCGTGAATATGCCCTGCGCCAGGGCGAACTGGTCAGCGGCGTAGTGCTGGGCCAGGAACGCCGTAACTACATCATCCAACTGGGCAAAAGCGAAGCGATCATGCCTTATCAGGAAGTACCCGCCAGAGAGATCTATCAGCGTGGGGATCGACTTCGGGCCTATCTGCTCGAAGTCAAACCCTCCTCGGATGGTCCCCAGATTGTGCTGTCTCGGTCGCACCCCCAGTTTGTCGTCCGGTTATTCGAGATGGAAGTGCCGGAAGTCAGTTCGGGTACGGTCGTCATTAAAGGGGCGGTTCGGGAGGCGGGAGACCGCACCAAAATTGCCGTCTTCTCAAAAGAGGCTTCCGTAGACCCCGTGGGCGCCTGCGTGGGCGTGCGCGGCTGTCGGGTACAGGCCGTCGTGCGCGAACTCAAAGGCGAGAAGATCGACATTATCGCCTGGACGGAGGATCCACGGACCTTCATCGGCGAGGCGCTCAGCCCGGCCGTCATTGATAAGGTCGGCATCAACGAAGCGGAGCGGTCCGCGCTGATTGTTGTTTCGGAGCAACAGCTCTCCCTGGCGATCGGCAAAAAAGGACAGAATGTCCGACTGGCGTCCAAATTGACCGGATGGAAGCTGGACCTCATCAATCAGACTGAATACGAAAAAGAGCGTGCCAAAGAGCGCGAACAGGAAATCTCTGTGGCCATTTCCCAGGCTACCACAGAGCAAAAAATGAAAGAGGCACAAACGCTGGTGCCCGTCCCGCCCGTCCCGCCCGTCCGGGAAGAGGCGACCATTACATTCACCCCTGAAGTGGGATGATTCATCGCATTTATTTGTTTCGTCCATGAGAGTTTCTGAGCTTGCAAAAAAAATAGGCGTTCCGACGAAAGAGCTGATGGCACGTCTTTCGCAGATGGGGATTGCGGTCAGTCATCATGCCGCCGCCCTCTCTGATGCAGATGTTCAGGCCGTTTTGGCAAAAACGGCTTCTGCGTCGAAACCTGCATCTGCACCGAAACCTGCGCCTGCGCCTGCGAAAAAGCCTGTTGCGCGGGGCGTCTCAAAGCCACCCCCACCGCCACCGCCGGTCGAAAAGAAGTCCTGGGTCCTGATCAAAAAGAGGTCGGCACCTCCTCCGATGCCGGAAGAAATCTCCCTTCCCGCTCCTGTCCCCGTCATCGACCTGCACCTTCCCGAGATACCGGAGGCCGTATCCCAAACGCCTGCGGTGGAGTCTCCCCTGAATGTAGCGGATCATGTGGCGGATGTGGCACTTCAGCCGCCGGTGCATCATGTGCCGCCCGCGCCCACGGTGCCCGTTCTCCAATCCAGGCCGCCGTTGTCCGGTGTCGTTCTCGTCGCGCCTCCGCAGGCCCTCGTCCAAAGAGCGGGAGCTGTGCCGCAGACTCCGGCGAAAGGGGTGGCCAAAAAACCTGCGGAAAAGGAGCGAAAGCGGGGGAAGACCGACGCCAAGCCGGAACGGGGGCGTGGCGTCAAGGAGAAACCCGCACCGTGGAAAGGCGCTGGCTGGGTTGCGACGCCCGAACCCACCGATCCTGAAGTGGAGGCCGCGCCGACGGTCGTTTTGCAGGAAACGCGAAAATGGCAGGATTTCAGGCCGCTTCGTACAAAGGCTTCCCGGAAGGGAGGGAGGCGGGTCTCCAGTGTACGGACTGAAATCACGAAACCCAGACGAAAAGTCGTCAAGCTCTACGAAGGGATGACCGTTAAGGAGTTGTCTGAGTTGATCGGACAAAAGGCCGCAGGAATTATCGGAAAATTGATGGAAATGGGCAAGATGGCCACGATCAATCATCCGGTGGGGCTGATCGAAGCGTCATTGATTGCGGAAGCCTTTGGCGTCAAGGCGGAGTTTGTCTCCGAAAAGAGCGAAGATGATCTCTTGCAGCCCGTCACGGTGGACGATCCAACGCTGCTGCGGCCCCGTCCACCTGTGGTGACGATCATGGGGCATGTGGATCATGGAAAGACGTCGCTGCTGGACGCGATTCGTCAAACCCGTGTCACCGAGGGGGAGGCGGGCGGCATCACCCAGCACATCGGCGCTTACACCGTTACCTGCGGGGAGAAGAAGGTCACCTTTCTGGATACCCCAGGCCATGAGGCCTTCACGGCGATGCGGGCGCGCGGCGCGAAAATCACCGACATTGTTGTCTTGGTGGTCGCCGCAGACGACGGCGTGATGCCTCAGACCCTTGAAGCCGTCAATCATGCCAAGGCCGCCGGAGTCCCGATTATCGTCGCCATCAACAAGATTGACAAGCCGGCAGCCAACATCGATCGAATCAAAAGCGCACTGGCCGAGATGGACCTCCTCCCGGAAGCATGGGGGGGGAAGACCATCTATGCCGAAGTTTCGGCGAAGCAGAAAATCGGTCTTTCCCATTTTCTGGAAATGATCCTGCTCCAGGCAGAGATCATGGAACTGAAAGTCAATCCCCACAAGATCATGGTCGGCGCCATCATAGAGGCCAAGATGGACAAGGGCCGGGGGCCGGTTGCCACCGTTCTGGTGCAGGAAGGGACGTTGAAGGTGGGCGACGCTTTCGTGACGGGCACTTATTACGGCAAGGTGCGGGCGCTCATTAACGATAAGGGTGAGAAGGTGACAGAAGCTGGGCCATCCGCGCCGGTGGAGGTGATTGGTTTGGACGGCATTCCGCTGGCAGGCGATTCCTTCGTGGTGGTCTCCGACGAGCGGATTGCACGGGATGTGGCCAATAGCCGCCTCCAGCGTCAGCGGACGTTGATGTTGTCAAAGCCGCGCAAAATGACGTTGGAAGACCTTCATCAGCACCTCCAGAAGGGGATGCTCAAGGAGTTGAACATCGTCCTGAAGGCAGACGTTCAAGGCTCTGCCGAGGCCGTCCGGAGTGCGATGGAAAAGCTGAGTTCTCCCGCTGTCAAGTTGCGCATTATTCACGCGGGGGTGGGGGGCATTACGGAGTCTGACATTCTGTTGGCTGCCGCTTCAAACGCCATCGTCATCGGGTTTAATGTCCGTCCGGAGCCAAAGGGACGCGATCTGGCCGAGAAGGAAGAAGTGGACGTCCGTCTCTACACCGTCATCTATGACGCCATTGCCGATGTGAGGGCGGCGATGGAGGGTCTGCTGGAGCCGACGTTTAAGGAACGGGTACTGGGGCGGATGGATGTGCGACAGGTCTTTACCGTCACGCGGTATGGAACCATTGCGGGCGGGCATGTTAGCGATGGGGTGATGACCCGAAACAGCGCAGGCGCACGGGTTATTCGAGACAGTGTGGTCGTCTATGACGGGAAGCTGGCGTCGCTCCGTCGTTTTAAGGACGATGTTCGGGAAGTACAGACCGGATACGAATGTGGCGCCTGCATCGAAAACTTCAACGATGTAAAGGTGGGGGACGTCATCGAAGTCTACATTCAGGACAAGGTACCCGCAACGCTGTAGTCCATTTCTCCGGATATTCGTGTGCATGTCTACAAGCGCGCCGACCGCGTGGCGCACCGAATCAAGCTCTCCATCGCCGATCTTCTGGCAAAAAAGGTTCGAGATCCCCGAATCGGCTTTGTCACCGTCATGGCCGTTGAAGTCTCGGATGATCTGCATCTGGCACGGGTCTTTGTCAGTGTGCCGGAAGGTCAGGACACCCGGAAGACTTTTGCGGGCCTCAAGGCCGCAGTGGGGTATCTACGCGAAAGATTGGCTTGCGAACTTGCGATGCGCCGCGTCCCCGAACTGATCTTCCTCCCCGACATCGAAACGGACAAAGTGACGCACCTCCTGGGCCTGCTTGAACGCATCAAGCAGGATCAAGCGGGTGTGGAGGGCCATTCTGATTCTGCAGAGCGGGATTCTCAATATTGATAAACCGGCCGGTTGGACGTCCCATGACGTGGTCGCCAAAGTGCGCTCCCTCTTGAAGGTCAAGAAGGTCGGACATACCGGCACCCTCGACCCCGATGCCACCGGTGTTTTACCGGTCTGTTTTGGAAAAGGGACCCGGATTATTCCTTATCTGGTCAACGTGGACAAGGAATATGATGCCGTTCTGCGTCTGGGGCTTTCGACGGATACCCAGGACGCGACGGGGAAGGTCCTCCGCACCTGTGCGGTTCCGCCCTATCTTTCGGAATCGGTTGCTGATACAATGCGGGGCTTTATGGGCGCTTCCATGCAGACGCCCCCCATGTATTCTGCCGTCAAGATCAACGGCGTTCCGCTTTATAAAACCGCCAGGGAAGGGAGGGTAATCGAACGCCCGTCGCGTCCGATTACCATACACGATATTCAAGTGCGCCACATCCAGGACAACGACATTTCCTTTTCCGTCATCGTGTCGAAGGGGACCTATATTCGGACGCTCTGCGCCGATGTGGGCGACCGACTGGGGGTGGGGGGGTGCCTTCTCTCGCTTCGCAGAACCCGTTCCGGGCCCTTTGACCTTCGCAGCGCCATTGGAATGGGCGTGTTCTGTGAACGGTATGCGCGGGAGGACAGAACATGGGAAGAGGCCGTCCACCCGATTGACACGGCGCTGCAAGCGCTTCCAGCCCTTTCGGTTGCGGAGGGCTGTCTTGAGAAAATAAGGCACGGTGCGCCGGTCGGGAGAGAAGGTGTTGTCCGATCCGATCCCTTTAAAAAGGGGGACGCACTCCGCATTCTGGGACCGGATGGCGCACTGATGGCCGTCGGCGTGGCCCTCATGGACGACGTAGATCGGCTGGATCGGCTGGATCGGCTTGATCGGATGGATCGGGCCATCGCACCAGAGCAGCGCGGAGGCCCTGTTTTTAGAATAGACACCTTGCTAATCAATGAACGGAACACGGCTGGAGTCGATTCGTAGTTCGAAAAATTCACACCGTTTTCATATAAGGAGGACGTTATGTCCCTGTTAAAAGAAGACAGACAGCAAGTGATCCAACAGAACGCAGCTCACAGTTCGGATACCGGTTCTCCGGAAGTTCAAATTGCGCTGCTGACGCAGCGGATCGCTTATTTAAGCGACCACTTCCAAACGCACAAGAAGGACCACCACTCCCGCAGGGGCCTGATTATGATGGTCGGGCGCAGGAGAAAACTGCTCGACTATCTTAAAATGACGGAAGTTGCCCGCTATCGGGCCATCATCACAAAGCTGGGCTTACGAAAATAGCCATTTAAAAATGAGAAGACTTTTGAGGAAGGAACATCAATGATTCATCGTGTCGAAACAGAAATCGGGGGAAAGACGTTAATCTTGGAAACGGGTCGGGTTGCGCGGCAGGCGGATGGCGCGGTCTGGGTGCAGTACGGAGAAACCGTGATGCTGGTGACCGTCGTCGCCGCAAAGACGGCCCGAGAAGGGATCGACTTTCTCCCGTTGACGGTCGATTTTCAGGAGAAGGCCTACGCGGCGGGAAAAATTCCTGGCGGGTATTTCAAACGGGAGGGTCGTCTCTCAGAAAAAGAGACCCTCTCCAGTCGGCTGATTGACCGTCCCATGCGTCCCCTCTTTCCCGAAAACTGGTTTTTTGAAACTCAAATTCTGGCCTCAGTGCTTTCTTCCGACAAGATGGGCGTCTCCGAAACGTTGGGGATGTTGGGCGCCTCTGCCGCCGTGACGATCTCCGATATTCCGTTTCACGGGCCGGTGGGGGCCGTGCGAGTGGGGCGGATCGAAGGCGCGCTGGTGGTCAATCCAGCGCTGGCTGATCTGGTCCGGAGTGATATGAATATCGTCGTGGCGGGCACGGACGATGCCGTTATGATGGTCGAAAGTGAATCCAAAGAGGTTTCCGAGGCAGACATCCTTTTGGCCATCCAGTTCGCCCATCAGGAAATTCAGAAGGTCATCGCGCTTCAACGGCTGCTCCAATCCAAAGTCAATCGCGCCAAGCGCACGGTCCCGCAGGTTCAACAGAATGAGGCGCTGGCCCAACGCATACAGACGACCTGCGCCGCAGCGATTCAGGAGGCGGTACAGAACGGTAATAAGGCCGCCCGGCAGGAGCAGTTGGATCAACTTCTAAGTGGAGCCTGTAAAGAAAAGCAGGAAGGCGAGACCGACAAGGCCATCTCTGCCCTCTTTCATGATCTGGAGCGGCAGGCGGTGCGAGGCATGATCCTGAATCGGGGGGTCCGGGCCGACGGCCGCACTCCTTCCGAGATTCGCCCGATCACCTGCGAAGTCGGCGTTCTGCCGCGCACACATGGTTCCGCGCTCTTCACCCGTGGCGAAACGCAGAGTCTGTCGGTGGCAACACTGGGCACCTCCGAAGACGAACAACGCATCGACGGCGTGGAAGGCGATACCCGAAGGTCGTTTATGCTCCACTATAATTTCCCTCCCTTTTCCACAGGCGAGACGCGCCCTATGCGAGGTCCCGGACGTCGCGAGGTGGGTCATGGCGCCCTGGCCGAACGTGCCCTGAAGCAGGTTTTGCCCGACAAGGCGGCCTTCCCCTATACGGTGCGAATCGTTTCCGACATTCTGGAATCGAACGGCTCTTCGTCTATGGCAACGGTTTGTGGGGGCACCTTGGCCCTCATGGACGCAGGGGTTCCCATCTCTCGTCCGGTAGCGGGCATTGCGATGGGCCTGGTGCGGGAGAAGGATCAATTCCAAATCCTGTCTGACATCCTGGGAAGTGAAGATCACTTGGGCGATATGGACTTTAAGGTGGCGGGCACTTCTGTGGGAATCACAGCCCTTCAGATGGACCTCAAAATCGGCGGCCTTCCTTTTAACATCATGCAGGAGGCCCTGACGGCGGCCCGTGCGGGCCGACTCCACATCCTGGAGATCATGCTGAAAACGCTTCCCGAAACACGAAATCAACTTTCGGAACATGCGCCCCGGATTACGACGCTGCACGTCCGGAAGGAAAAGGTGCGGGAGGTGATTGGTCCGGGAGGGAAGGTCATCCGCGGGATTGTGGAGGCCACTGGCGTGAAAATTGATATCCAGGATGACGGCACGATCCACATTGCCTCCGCCGACAACCAGGCGTCTCAAAAAGCGGTGGAGATGATCAAGATGATCGTCGAGGAAGTGGAAATCGGAAGAGTTTATGTCGGCAAGGTTACGCGGATCATGGATTTTGGCGCTTTTGTGGAGATCAAGCATGGCGTGGAGGGATTGGTTCACATCTCCCAACTGGCGCAGCATCGGGTTCAAAAGGTGACAGACGAGGTCAAGGAGGGCGAAGAGGTCACGGTGAAGGTGATCGAAGTCGACCGACAGGGCAAAATCCGCCTCTCTCGAAAAGAAGTCATGGCAGAAAAATAATCGACACAATTCCTGGGGCTGTTCATGAAAATGGTTTTGGATAACGGCATCCGCATTGTGGCCGAAAAAATGTCCGGGGTGAAGTCGGTCTCCATCGGAATCTGGGTTAATGTTGGCTCTCGTGACGAAGCGCCCGATGAGCATGGCATGTCCCATTTTCTGGAACATATGTTCTTCAAGGGGACGCAGAAGCGTTCCGCAAAAGAGATTGCGCGAAAAATTGACGCCATCGGCGGCGAGTTAAACGCCTTCACATCAAGGGAGACGACGACCTTTTACGCAAAGGTGCTGGACGATCATCTCTCCCATGCCGTGGACATTCTGTCGGACAACTTTCATCACTCTCTTTTTGACGCACGCGAGATCGCCAAGGAAAAACAGGTGGTTATCGAAGAGATCAAGATGGTGGAGGACGATCCGGAAGATATGGTGCATGAGATGCACACGGCGGATGTCTGGAAAGAGCACCCGCTGGGGCGGCCGATTTTGGGGACGATTGAGACCATCTCGGCGGTGACGCGAAAAAGGATCGTGGGCTTTCTGCGGAGCACCTACGATCCGAAGCAGATTGTGATCTCTGCTGCGGGAAATTTTACCCCCACCGCGCTGATCAAGCTGCTCTCCTCCGCGTTCGGGGAGTATCAGGCCAATGGCATCCGGGTCTCTCCAAGACAACCCCCGCAAACGCAGACGCGTGTTCAGATCAAAGAGAAGGACCTGGAGCAGGTTCACCTCTGCCTCGGCCTCCCCGGCCTCCCCGACAACCATGTGGATCGCTATGCCCTTCATGTCCTGCATACGATCCTGGGGGGAAGTGTCAGCTCACGGCTCTTTCAGGAAATCCGGGAACGACGGGGGTTGGCCTATTCCATTTATTCATCCGTATCCGCCTATCAGGACGGTGGTCTTCTGACTTTCTATGCCGCAACCGGCCCTCAAAATACTGCACGCGTCATTGAGCTGATCCTGAAGGCGTTGCGGAGTTTAAAGGAAAAGGGGCTGGATACGGTGGAGTTAGAAGAGGCGAAGAACCATATCAAGGGCAATATCATGCTCAGCATGGAAAGCAGCAGCAGCCGGATGAGCAAGCTGGCGCGGAACGAACTCCGCTTCGGCAAAGACTTCTCTCTGGCGGATGTCATCCGTCAGATCAACCGCGTTTCAAAGCAGCAGGTGCATCAATTGACCCAGACGCTGTTTGACGCCCATTCCCTCTCCTTCACCGCGCTGGGCAAAGTCGACGCCAGCGTCATCCCTCAAAACCTCAATCTTTAAGGCGCTCCCGTTTTGCAATATCCGAGTGGAGTCGTTCTTCGATCAACTTCCGGTAGTCGGGGTCGTTCCAGTCCCTTGATCCCAACAGGCGCTGGGCGATCTTCCCGTCACGATCAATGAGGATGCTGGTCGGAACCACCCGAACTCGATAGAGATCATTGACCCTGAATTCGGAATCCATCAGCACAGGGAAAGTGAACCCGAATTCTTCGATATAGGCGCGCACCTGCGGTGCACCGGTGGTGTCGATGGAAATCGCCAGGATTTCCAGCCCCTGCTTCTGGTATTCCCGATACAACGCCTCCATGGACGGCATTTCCGCCTTGCAGGGGCCGCACCAGGTTGCCCAAAAGTTCACCAGAACGACCTTCCCGCGATGTTCGAAAAGAGTCGATGTGCCGCCTCGGAGGTTTTTGGCCTGAAAGTCGGGCGATAAAGAGCCGACCTCGACGCCGACACCGGGTGCGCCTGTGGGCGCAGTCCCATCGGCACAGCCGAAGATGAACAGGGCCGTGGCCAGAAGTATCCACCTGGGCATCCACGAAGAGGTTCGGGCGCACATTGCCATGCGGCGGCAGCGAGCGGGCAATTCCCCTTTATTAAGGGGGAATGACCCACTTAAAATTTCAAAGAGCCGTAAAAATTTCATCCACCAAAGCCTCCGGCTTCGGGTTAGACTGCTTCGCCATAGAGTGTGCCGGGTGTGGCGCGGGTGATCCGGACCGGCACCAAAGTGCCTGGCGACAGGAGGGTGGAGGGGAAAACGACGGTGATATTCCCATCGCTTTTGCCCACTTGGGCGTCGGGATGGGTCGAGGCGGCCCCTTCAATCAAGACTTCCAGCGTCTCCCCGATGCGCTTCTGATTTTTTTGGAGGGAGATGTGGTGTTGCAGATCGAACAGGCGGACAATCCGGTCGGTCTTCACTTCGGCGGGCACATCGTCGGGATATTGTCGCGCGGCAATCGTACCGGATCGCTCTGAATATTTAAAAATAAAGGCGTTATCAAATTCCGCCTGCCGCACCAGGTCGTGTGTGGCCTGGAAATCGGTCTCCGTTTCCGTGGGGAAGCCCACGATGAGGTCGGTGGTGATCGTCACCTGCGGGATGGTTTGGCGGATCTCGTCCACCAGGGCCAGATATTCTCTCCGGTCGTAAGTTCGATTCATCAAATTTAAAATTCGGTCGCTCCCCGCCTGTGCGGGCAGATGGACATGTTTGCAGATGCGCGGGTGCGCGGCGATGGCAAAGAGCAGGGGCTTCGGGAAATCTTTCGGATGGGGCGACGTAAACCGCACCCGTTGGATGCCGGGCAGGTCGGCCACGGCGCAGATCAGGTCGGCAAACGCGGCCCCTTCATGTCGGTAGGAATTGACATTCTGCCCCAATAGCGTCACCTGCCGATACCCCTGTCCGGCCAAGGTGCGCACCTCCTCCAGGATATTTTCGATCGGCCTGCAGCGCTCGCGCCCCCGCGTGTAGGGCACCACGCAGAAGGTGCAAAAATTGTCGCACCCGCGCATGACGGCGATCCAGGCGTTGACCCCCGCCACACGGTGGGGGGCAATGTCGGCGTAGGTTTCATATTCCGAGAGGTAGGTTTCTATTGCAGGTTCACCGGTTCGGGCCGCCTGATCAATCAGGGCCGGCAGCGACTTATAGTTGTCCGGACCGACCACCAGGTTGACGACGGGGTGGTCAAAAAGGGTCTCTTTTAAGTTCTGCGCCATGCAGCCCAGGATGCCGACCACAAAGGGACGGCCTTCCCCCCTTTTTTTCTTTTTGAACGGGCGCAGGCTGTCCAGTCGGCCGTAAATTTTGCGGTGTGCATTCTCCCGGATGGCGCAGGTGTTCATCAAAACAACGGAGGCCTCTTCGAGGGCATCCGTCATTTCGTGGCCATGCGGATTCAGAATCGACCGGATCAGTTCCGAATCGTATTCGTTCATCTGACAGCCGTAGGTTTCCAGAAAGACTTTCATGGTATTCGAAAGGATTGAAGCCGCAGGGCGTTCATGACGACGCTGAAGGATGAAAGGCTCATGGCGGCGGCGGCCATCATCGGCGACAGGCGGATTTCAAAGTGCGGATAGAGAGCGCCTGCGGCCACAGGAATCAGAATCAGGTTATAAACAAAGGCAAAAAAGAGGTTTTGCCGGATATTGCGCAGGGTTGCGCGTGAAAGGGCCAGGGCATCCGCCACGCCATGAAGGTTTCCGCCCACCAGCGTCACATCGGCGGCAGAGAGGGCGATGTCGGCACCCGTTCCCATGGCGATGCCCACATCCGCCTGCGCCAGTGCAGGCGCGTCGTTGATCCCGTCTCCCACCATGACCACATGACGTCCTTCGGCCTGGAGCCGCTTGATCTCCCGCACTTTTTCGGCGGGTAGAACTTCCGCAATCACCCGATCAATCCCCACCTCGCGGGCCACCGACTCGGCGATGTTTTTTTGATCTCCCGTCAGCAGCAGAAGCTCATACCCCTGATGACGCAGCCGCGAAACGGCCGCCCGTGCGTCGGATTTTAGCGGGTCGGCCACAGTCATGGCCCCGATCCATATCCCCTCCACAGCCACCTGCACGGTGGCGCTCGCGTCAGAAACAGGCGGGACAAGAATGCCCTCTTCACGCAGCCATCGGAGGGTTCCGACCTGCACACGCTTTCCCGCCACCACAGCCCGCACCCCTCTTCCGGGGAGGGCCTCGAAGGGGTCGGGGGCCATCAGGGAGATTCCCTCGTTTTGCGCGGCGGCCAGGATCGCCTGTGAAAGGGGATGTTCCGACCCCCACTCGGCACTGGCGGCATAAAAAAGAAGCGTGCGCCGCGCTGTGGCCTCGGCGGGGTCGGCGGTGATGATCTGGGTCACGGCGGGAACGCCGGTGGTGAGGGTGCCGGTTTTATCCAGCACAAGGGTGTTAATCGGACAGGCCCGCTGCAACACATCGGCATTCCGGATCAGGATACCAGACTGTGCGCCCCGGCCAATGCCGGCCAAGATTGAGGTCGGCGTGGCGAGGCCGATGGCGCAGGGACAGGCGACAATGAGCACGGCAATCGCAAAAAAGAGGGCCGAAGTCAGGGAGGCAGCCCAGAACCAGAAGAGGAAGGACAACGCGGCCAATCCCATGACGGCGGGCACAAACCAGCCGGCCACCTGATCGGCCAGTCTGGCGATGGCCGGTTTGCTGATTTGTGCTTCTTCCATAAAACGAATCATCTGCGACAGAAGCGTCTGTTCCCCGACATGGGTGGCGGCCATCATCAGACGTCCGGTCTGGTTCAGCGTCCCCCCCATGAGTCGGTCACCCTCTTTTTTTTCGACCGGAAGACCCTCTCCGGTCAGGGTCGATTCGTCCACCCAGGAGACCCCTTCCAGGACTTCTCCGTCGGTTGGAATTTTTTCGCCGGGCCGAATGCGAAGCCGGTCGCCCACTTGGATGGCGGTGATCAGGATCTCCCGTTCAATGCCGTCGAGTTCTACTTTACACGCCGATTTTGCCTGAATACCGATCAGTTTTTGAATCGCGTCCGAAGTCTTGCCCAGCGCGCGCGATTCCAGCCATTTTCCCAGGAGAATCAGCGTGATGATCGTGGCGGAGGTATCGAAGTAGACGCCTCCGTCCGGGAATAACGCGGGTGACAGGGTGACCCCCAAGATGATCCAAAGACTGTAGAAATAGGCGGCGGAACTCCCCACGGCAATGAGGGTGTTCATGTCGGGGGTGCGCCGTTTGAGGCCCGCCCAGGCCCCGATGTAAAAGGGTCGTCCGGCCCAAAATTGCACCGGCGTGGCCAGCAACGCCTGTATCCAGGCGGAGGTCTGCCCGTGGACAAACATCATCCCGATCACCGGCAGGGTCAGGCAGAGTGCGCCCAAAAAACGCCGCCGTATCTCTGTGGCCTCCGAATTTTCCGTGCGGAGGGTGTTTTCCGTCTCATCAAAGGTCTGATAGCCGGCGTCACGGATTGCTTCGTGGATGATTTGGGGATCGGCCACGGCGGGATGATACGAGACAGTGGCCTGGCCGGTGGCCAGATTCACCGAGGCTTGCTGCACCCCGTTGAGAGACCGGAGCACCGTCTCAATCCTGGCGACACAGGAGGCGCACGACATGCCACCGATCCGGAGGATGATCCTGGTCTCCTGGGATGGGGCGTCTTTTGCCGTTTGTAAAATGTCTGAGAAGGAGAGGGGGTTCATCAATCCGCACGGGTTGCTCTCAATGATCTCTGCGGACCACATAGTCCGCAACGGTCATGAGGGATTGCCGATCCGGGGAGTCGTCAAACAGGGACAGATTTTCTTTGGCGCGATCTGAAAACGCCTGCGCCCGTTGCAGGGCATAGGCGATGGAGCCTTGCTGCTCCATCCGCCGAATGACACCGGAAAACTGATCGGGGGAGAGGGATGGATGGTCCATGAGCGCCCTGATTTCCTGCCGTTCCACAGGCGTGCAATGCCGAAGGAAATGAAGGAGGGGGAGGGTGATTTTCCCCTCTTTGAAGTCCTGGCCGGGGGCCTTCCCCAGCCGGTTTCCATCCGCAATGTAGTCCAGCGTATCATCCGCGACCTGGAAGGCGATGCCCATATTTTGTCCAAATTGGGACAAGGCTTCTGTGGGTGCGTCGGACACACGGGACAGAATGGCACCCAGACGGCAGGCAGCGGAGAGGAGGGATGCGGTTTTATATTCCACAATTTTGAGATAGGTCTCTTCGACGAGATCGAAGTCGTCGTTGTGTACCAGTTGCAGCGTTTCCCCTTCCGACATTTTGCGGCAGGTCTGCGCAAAAAGATGATTAATTGCAAAGTCTTCCAGGCGAGTGGCCTGACAGATGGCCAGGGTGTAGAGGTAGTCCCCCACGAGGATACAGGCATGATTCCCCCAGATGGAACGGGCTGCTTTCGTGCCGCGGCGCACCGTGGCGTTGTCAATGACGTCATCATGCAGGAGGGTCGCGGTATGGATAAATTCCAAGATGGCCCCGCCGATCTGGATGGCGTTTTGATCTTGGCCTCCGCAGAGTCGGGCGCTGATGGCCAGCAGGAGCGGGCGGATTCGCTTTCCGCCGCTGTTGAGGGTGTAATGGGCCACTTGATTGATTAAAGGGACTTCGGAGTCAACCTCCTTTTTGATCCGCCCTTCAATCGCATCCAGGGTATCCTTATAGGCTGCCCACACCGGGGTCATGCTGCCGGATTCGCCCTGATGGATTGCCGTAGAAAAAGACACGCGCTACCTCCCGCACTCTCACCGATATCATTCTGGAGAGAGTAGGCGAAGCCCTGTTTGATGTCAAGTGTGGCCCTTTGAAATTTGTGCATATGCAGGTTCATATATTTTCTCTATTGCGTAATCTGGGTTTACCATCATGTTTCGGGGCAAAGTCGATTTTTGACAAAAAACATGTCGCTATGGTATCTTCAGAGTTTCCTCTTCAGGCTGCCGCATGACTGTGGAGGCGGGGTGTCTTGTCTTTGAATCAACAACAGACCGTGGAGATTCTGGATCAGAAACGGTTCGTTGAAACCCTGCGGGAGCGAAGCGACCTCGTCTACCTGGTTTCCGACTATCTCGTCTTAAAAAAATCGGGACAGAATTATACCGGCCTCTGCCCGTTTCATACGGAAAAAAGCGCTTCGTTTGTTGTCAGCCCCAGCCGGCAACTCTTCCATTGTTTCGGGTGCGGCGCCGGGGGGGATGTTTTTCAATTTCTGATGAAAATTGCGGGCGTCTCTTTTCC
>CAZQIT010000084.1:0-2782 GCA_964592995.1 uncultured Nitrospirota bacterium
TGATTCTGGGTTGGACGCTGCACAGCGATTGCGTGGTTCGGATCACCCCGCCGCTAACCCTTTCGGAAGACGAGATGGAGAAGGGACTGCGCATCATTCGGGAAGTGCTGACAGGAAGCGCGGGGCCTTGTGCGCAGTGACGCGCTGACACGCGTCAGGCAAGAGACACTTCCCCGTGTCCAGCAAAAGATATGGGTAAGAGATCGCTTTGTTAAGGGCTCGTCCATGAATAACATCCACACGAAGGGCAAACGAGTCGCCCTGTTTGCAAGGCGCGATTCGCGCGCATACCCTTTGGTATGTAAGCGATGAGCAACGCAGCAAACAGGGATGAATCTGCAGCCCGACTGGAGATGTTATTCATGGACGAGACCTAAGGGGCGAGGACGACTTGGGAGCGCGTCAGAAGATCGTGAAGGCCGCGTTTCTTCCGTTCTACAATGCTCAGAAGAAACCCAAATCCGAAGAAGAAACTGGAGAGAAAATAGGCCAGCGTCCGGCACAAAGACTGTATCCGCGAAAGTGCTTCGCCCTCACCGGTGACCACTTTAATGCGAATCAACATCTTCGCGGGGGTTTGGCCCCCACAGGCATGAAAGAAGGAAAAGTAGCCGACAAAGAAGACAAACCATACGGCAATGAAGGGCATCGCCAGCGCCGGTGCCGAGATTACCCGGACAATGCGATCCCATTCCGTAGAACGGCTGGCCCCCAGAACACCCACAATATAGAGGATGAAATACAAAAACTGCATAATGAAAAGATCAATCGAAAAAGCCAAGACACGGCGCAGGAACCCGGCCGGTTGTAAGCGTTTGGGCGTCATCTGTTCCGGCCCGTCCGGTGCATCCGGTACGACCGGTGCAGATGCTCCTGGCGGTATCGATTCTTCCAACGGTAGCCCGTCCGGTACCTCCGGTACGACCTGCGCGCCGACATCTGAATGCGGGCCGGCGGGAGACATTTCCATCATTCGGCTTTCATTTTCCATTTTTCAGATTCGTACTGCACAATCGCCAGGGCGGCCAGGGCCGCCGTCTCGCTCCGAAGCGCTCGGGGTCCCAGTGAACCGGGACGATACCCTGCCTCGACGGCCCCTTGCACCTCCAACGCTTCCCATCCGCCAGAAGGTCCGACCAGGAGCGTGATCCGTTGCGCGGAGGATCGGGCATCCCGTACCTGGACCAGCAGATCGGCCAGCGCAGTAGACGGATGCTCCGGCTCCGTCAAAATCAGTTTCAGGTCGTCTGGCGGCGCATCCACCGGCCGATCCAAAAGAAACCTCCCAAGATCAGTCGGCGCGTCTATCGTGGGAATGTCCCACCGACTGGACTGCTGCGAAGCCTCGGTGACAATGCGCACCCACCGATGATGTTGATGATCGGATCGTTCATGACGGAGGGGAACCGACCGTCGGGTCAGCAGGGGAGAGAGCCGGGACACCCCCAATTCAGTGGCTTTTTGCAGAAGCCAATCCATCGGTTCGCTCTTGAAAAGGCCGATGCCCAGATGAAGAATGATCTCATGCCGGGCCACCGGTTGTTCCACTTCCAGAATGGCCAGGGTAAGGCCCGCCCGCGTGACGGCGACAACGGAGGCCAGATACCGTTTGGGCTGCTCATCCACCAAACGGAGGGTTTCTCCCACGCGGACACGCAGGACATCTCGGAGATGATGCGAAAGCTCCCCGTCGATTGAGATCCGTTGACCCTGAATCTGATCCGTCCGGATGAAATAGACCGGCATCTTACTTTGCGGGGAGGCCGGTCAAAAGACCCCCCTCACCGCGCAAACCCCAAAAACCGGCCTGCGTGCTATCCTCAGAACCCGAACGACTGCTCCCGCCCGGAATCCCCCCCAGACCACTCAACCCCTTCTCCGCCTATCATACGTGGAAACATTCAAGCGATAACAAGGGCACCCCACCATAAAACACCGCCACCTTCTCTCCCACGGTACTCCCCACAACCTGATTCGGATTCTCACCATTCCCGCCACCCAGCAAAATCGCCGTCCTCGCAAACGTATCGGGCGCAGGATTAAAAATACAGGCGTCACAGGTAATCGCGCCCCCTGCGCCGCCCGCGCCCCCATCCCCACCCCGCGCCGCCGAAGTCCCCTTCACCCCCACTCCCCCTAATCCACCACTCCGCGTGCTCAACGTCACAGACCTCGGCGAAATCACCACACCACCAAAGCTCTGCGTCAAACTGACCGTTTTCTTCACAGACTCAATATATCCCCCCGTCAACAAATCTACATCCCGGAAGACAATGCTCCCACGCACCCCGCCCTCTTCGCTCGAAGCAATGAAAATCGTACCCCCATCGCCCCCTTTTCCACCACCACCCGATCCAATCACCGCATCCGTCCCAGACCCACCCATGCCACCCGTCGTCAATATTCCCCGCAAAAATGCCGGACTCAACAGTAAAAGACGCAAATCTGCCGTCAGCGTCTCAGGCGCCGTCGTGTTGATCGTGGGCGGACGCGGCGGCAACATGTCGGGGAAATAGGGGCTTTCCGCCGGTATCGTCCCGTCCGCATTTACAATGACGTCGGAAGATTTCGTCCCGCTAAACAGAATATCCCCAAAAAGCGCATCCGCAGCATTCACCACCCGACCGACCTCGACATGACCCCCCTTACCCGCAATCGGTCCCGCACAGATCACAGGGGGCGAAACCTGGTTGCTCGCGCAGTTCGATTCGTCGGCATCCCCCCCGCGCGTCACCAGCGTCGGGATAAAGTGCGGCCCAGACGATGCCGTCAACACCGAAAA